>JASGCP010000060.1 GCA_030053995.1 Phycisphaerales bacterium | reverse complement strand
AGTTACCAGTTTTGTTGCCTGTGCCACCTTCATCTGCCCCCGATTGACCGACTTTATTTATCTGTTTTGAAGAACTATTGTTTTTTGTATTTTCAACGAGATTATCTTGCCCAAAGATCATCAAAGAATCATTGCTACTATTGATATCAAGACTACTCGGTACAAAATTTTTCTTTACACTATCAATAATATTTTTTCTTTCAATCATTTGTTCTATATTCATCTTTGTGCGGTCATCATATACCTCAAATTCCATATCATTATCAACAGTATAAAAAGAAGGTGGGATATTAAAATTAAGGTATCCTACTAAATAGTCATAACCAATTTCAATAACATCGGAAGTCATATTATTCGACTTCATAAGATAGGATACACTAACTCTACCAAACTGTCGAGATATTTTCCATAAATTATCGCCCTTCCTTGTTTTGATGTACAAGGGGGTGGTATTATCAGGGTCTGATGTTTCCTTTAATAACTCATCTTTAGGAATAGGAATAAAAATCAACTCACCTATCTCTAAATGATTGGGGTCAACAATATTATTATATTTAACAATATCTTTAACCGAAGTGTGCGTTATAAAACCAATGCGGTATAAAGTCTCTCCTTTTTCAATGATATGTACTAGATAGAAAGTATTATCTTTGGATTCAACATATTGTTTGGGTAATGAGGATGTAGCCGGTTGTGCTTTTACTAATGAGTAATGCACACAGAAAAATAAAACAAAAGTCAGTAAGAATCTACTTGCAATCATTGTAATTTTGATGTGTTTTATCAATGATTTATTAATTTTTAAAAAAATCTATTTTTCGCATATCTACTTTTATTTTTTACAATCAAAATAATAATAATTTTGTATGTTTGCTTGCTAAGTTACATAAAAATAAATTTAAAAATATGCAATCCTATAATACTATACTATTGGAAAATAAGGAAGGTATCCTTATCATTAAAATTAATCGACCTGATAAATTGAATGCTTTATCACAAGAAGTAGTTGATGAATTATCATCGGCTATAAAGTTGATGTACGGAGATGAACAGGTTAATGGCGTAATCATTACGGGTTCAGGTAATAAGAGTTTTGTTGCGGGAGCGGATATTTTACAATTTGCATCTTTATCTAAGGCTACAGCAAGAGATTTAGCAAAAAAAGGTCAAGACCTTATGTTCTTAATAGAAAATAGTCCTAAGCCTGTTATAGCTTGTGTTAATGGTTTTGCTTTGGGTGGTGGATGTGAATTAGCCATGGCTTGTCATTTTAGAATTGCATCTGAAAATGCAGTCTTTGGGCAACCGGAAGTTAATATTGGTGTTATGACTGGATACGGTGGGTCACAAAGATTAACCCATTTAGTTGGTAAAGGAATTGCTATGGAATGGATGTTGTCAGCAATTAAAATTGATGCACAAACTGCACTCCGATACGGTTTAGTAAATTATGTTGTTCCACAAAATGAATTGTTAGATAAAGGATTATCTATTTTGAATAAAATTAAAACAAATGCTCCGCTCGCTGTAGCAGGTAGTATAAAAGCTGTTAACGCCACACACAATAACGACCTAAATGGTTATGAACTAGAAATCGATGAATTTGCAAAACTATTCAATACCAAAGATGTTTTAGAGGGGGTACAGGCTTTTGCAGAAAAAAGAAAACCACAATTCAAAGGCAAGTAGAAAATTTTAATATATTTATCTCCACCCATTTTCGATAGGCACTTCGTTAGTCTTTTTTTGCAATGCATTTCATCGCATTTCCTCTGAGAGCATTGTGGTTATATGGTCAATGGTAATAGATATGCAAATGAGTTAGGGTACACCAATCAATTCGTCATAGCAACAAAAATAAAATGAAGTTCTATTTTTTATTTCTTCATATTTTTCTCTATTGAATTCAGTTTAACTGTTAAATCTGTAACCATGTGTGCAATCTGTCCTACATCCCATTTTTGGACAGGCTCAGCTTTTTGAAGAATGTATTTAGCTTGCCAGACTTCTAAAATATCTTCCAAACTCATTTGATAAGGTGTATAGTTAGGGTTATCGCTCATCAATGTTAGTCGCGTTTTATTACGATTATTGCGCATAATTCGTTTATAAACTACGCCATCAGATTTCGAGAGTAGTACATACGCATGAGTATTTTCAATGTTATCAATTGTTTCAACCTTTTCAGCAATTACAACACTGCCACTTGGTGTTGGCAACATACTATCTCCTATAATTTCAAAAGCTCTATAGTTACCGGGCGTAACCATTGGCAAAGTAAAAGAATTTAACTCGGCAATAAATTCTGGATCAGAATACCCCGACAAATAGCCTGCACTAGCTTTAATTGGAACAAAATGAATATTAGCTAAATTAACATCATTAGCCAACTTGATCCTTCTTCGAAAGTCGAGATAAGAACTTTTAGATTGTACGGATAAATCTTTCAGTAACAACTCATCCATTGTTAATTTAAAAAGTTTACACACAACTTCTAAAACTTCAATTTTAGGATCGGCTCGTTCTTCTTCATAAGCCCCTAGTAAAGATCGTTTAATAGATAATTTGGACGCAAATTCATCTTGCGTCAATCCTCTAAGTTTTCTTAGATACCTCATATTTTTACCTGCAATACTCATAAAAAAAAGTTTACTAATAAATTTAGTGCAATATACTAAAAGTTTTAGTATTTGTAATATTTTTTTATTTTTTACTATGCAACAAAATGAGTTGTTACAATACGCACAGTCTATATTCTATATATCCGCATTTTTGCATAAAAATTTGAAGGGATACTTTATATAAAAGCGTTTCCCAAAAAAATCTTCATAGTTATGCTCATTATATGAAATTGTGTCTTTAATGCGTATTTCTAAAAACAATCATATTATCAAAAGCATCGATCAATATTGGCTTATTTTTTTGAACGCTATTATCTAATATCTTCTTACTCAATGGGTTCACAAGCTCCTTTTGTATTAAGCGTTTTAATGGTCTAGCACCATAATTTATATTATAGGCATTGGTTGCTAGATAATCAACTACATAATCGCTAAAATCAATTAAAATACCTTTTGTTGCTGTTGTTCTTTTAAGTATATCTAATTGTAACATAACAATCTTCTTAATATCTTTTTCGAGTAATGGATGGAACATAATAATCTCATCCACTCTATTTAAGAATTCGGGTCTAATCATATCCTTTAATTGCTCAAAAACAATATCTTTAGCTTTAGCCGTTGCTTCTTCAACATCCGATTCTTTAATGTTTTCAAATACTTCTTGTATGGATTGACTACCGATATTACTAGTCATAATAATGATGGTATTTTTAAAATTCACGACCCTACCCTTTGCATCCGTTAGTCGTCCATCATCTAATACTTGAAGAAGTATATTCCATATATCCATGTGGGCTTTTTCTATCTCATCTAAAAGAACAACACTATAAGGTTTTCTTCTAACCGCTTCAGTAAGTTGTCCGCCCTCATCATATCCTACATATCCAGGAGGTGCACCAATCAACCTAGAAACCGTATGTTTTTCTTGATACTCACTCATGTCAATACGCGTCATAAAATTTTCATCATCAAATAAAAAGTCAGCTAATGCTTTAGCAAGTTCAGTTTTACCAACGCCTGTAGTACCGAGAAAAATAAATGATCCAATAGGTTTATCTAAATCGTTTAATCCGGCCCTACTTCTTCTAATAGCATCAGCTACGGCTGATATAGCTTCATTTTGTCCAATAACCCTTTTATGTA
Source organism: Phycisphaerales bacterium (assembly GCA_030053995.1). Lineage (GTDB taxonomy): Bacteria > Bacteroidota > Bacteroidia > Chitinophagales > Chitinophagaceae > JASGCP01. The sequence goes on along the minus strand of JASGCP010000060.1, from coordinate 9,500 downwards.
AATGTTCTTCTAAATGTAAAAGTTTCTCAACTTCTGATTGAAGCATTTTTTGGACAGGAATTCCGGTAGCCTTAGAAACACAAGCAGCGATATCTTCAGCCTCTACTTCTTCTCTCATGAGGCGTCGATTATTTTTGCTTCCTAGCTCATCTAATAAACCAGTTAATTTTTTAACTTCTAATTCATTATCCTTAATCTTACCATATCGAATTTCAGCAACTTTACCGTAGTCGCCATTTCTTTCAGCTTGTTCAGCTGCTAATTTGAATGATTCACTTTTTACTTTCAAGGTTTGTATTTTATCAACCATATCTTTTTCCTCTGTCCATTTAGATTTAAGTGTATCCCGTTGGGTTTTAAGATTAGAAATTTCAACCGACAATGATTGGAGTTTATTTTGATCTTTTTCTCTTTTGATTGCTTCACTCTCAATTTCCAATTGACGGATGTGCCTTTCTAATAAATCTAATTCTTCAGGCATTGAGTTCATCTCAATTTTTAATTTAGCCGCACTCTCATCAATTAAATCAATAGCTTTATCAGGAAGATAACGATCAGTAATATAGCGATGGGATAATTCTACGGCGGCGATGATGGCTTCATCTTTGATTCTGACATGATGGTGTGTTTCGTATCGTTCTTTAAGTCCTCGCAAGATCGATACTGCATCTTCAACGGTAGGCTCTTCGATATATATTTTCTGAAATCTTCTTTCTAATGCTTTATCCTTTTCAAAATGCTTTTGATATTCTTGTAAAGTTGTTGCACCAATTGCTCTTAATTCGCCACGGGCTAAAGCAGGTTTTAATATGTTAGCGGCATCCATAGCACCGTCCCCACCTCCGGCACCAACCAATGTATGAATTTCATCAATAAATAAAATAATTTCACCATCACTTTGTAATACTTCTTTAATAACCGCTTTTAATCTTTCTTCAAATTCACCTTTATATTTTGCACCCGCTATTAATTGTGCCATATCTAAAACATATATCGTTTTTGATTTTAAGTTTTCTGGTACATCAGAATTGATAATGCGCATTGCCAAGCCTTCTACAATAGCGGTTTTACCAACGCCCGGTTCACCAATCAAAATAGGATTATTTTTAGATCTACGCGAAAGAATATGGAGGGTTCTTCTGATTTCTTCATCACGACCAATAACTGGATCTAACTTACCCTGTTGGGCTATTTCATTTAAATTTTTACCATATTTTTTAAGGGCATGGTATTCTTGCGTATGGGTAGCTGATTGGATTGTTTCACCATTTCTTAACTCCTTTATAGATTGGATGAGTCCTTTTTCTGTTAAATTAGCATCTTTTAAAAGTTTTGAACATTCATCAGTATTATTGAGAATACCCAATAAAAGATGCTCTATACTGAGGAATTGATCGCCAAAAAATTTCATTGATTCACTTGCTTTTAGGAGAACCGTATTGAGACCTTTACTAAGGTGCGTAGCGGTCTGATTCAAATCATCTGTTGTAGCCATTTTTTTAAAACGGTCTAATAACTTTGTTTCTAAAAGATTGGTTAAAACATTATTTTTTTGTAGATAGTAATTTATAGGACTATCTTTATCTTTTATTAAGCAATACAACAGGTGTTCGGGCTCAATGATTGTATGCCTATGCTCAGAAGCACATTGTTGTGCCTGTTGAATAGCTTCTTGTGCCTTGATCGTATAATTATTAAAGTTCATATAATTTCAATTTATTTTTTAAAATACTATAGCCTTATTTTTTTATACTACAACCTAACTTCCAATCAATACAATGTGCCATTTTGTCTTACTAAAACGATCGCATTGACATTTTTGGTTATTTTTACAAATCTGAAAAAGTAAATATATAGTTACTTGTGCATTATTTGCATGAGCCACTCATAAAAAGAAGGAAATTGTTTACCCCATGAGTGCTCCCCATGCATACCATTAGGAAATTCTACTTTGCGTATATTCAGGTTAGTATGCTTTTTTTGAAGTGCCTCAATTACCTGATTTTGAGCTAACAGTGCTGTATTAGATTCTCTAGCTCCTGTTGCGATAAAAACATATTGTTCATTTTTAAAGTTATTGTTGGCTATATGTTGTAGAAGATTATTAGAAACTTTAGTAAAATCGGGTGAAAATAATCCAGCAACACTAAAGATTTCAGGATATTCTTCTAACCCCATTAAAGCAACTACCGAACTTCTATCACTACCGGCGATAAAGGTATGTTGTCTATCGGTAAGCGTTCTCAAAGTACTATCGATATGACCTTTTAATGTATGAACGACAAAATTAAGATAGGGAAAATTTTGGTTAAAATTATCCTCTTCACGATTAACTAAATTAGGGAAAGCCTCAATACCCACAACAATTATACCTTGGTTAGTTTTTCTTTCTATAGAATCTAAAAATTTGTCTATCCCCCATTCATGGTGCACGGCTGTTCGCTCATTAAATAAATTTTGCCCTTCAGGCATATACAACACAGGATATCTTGTTTCAGATTCGTTATAGTTACTCGGTACATAAACCCAAATTTTCCTTTTGTTATTTAACTCAGGAGCATAGAATGCACTATCTAATAATGTAACTTGTGCTACTGCTGTATAAGGTCTATCAAAACAATCTAGCCAACCATCAATAGTGTAATAAACCGTAGTATCATCGTGTAAAACAACTTCATGGGGTTCTATAGTAGCACCTTCTATTGTGGTTTCTCTATTTGTATGGGCACCTCTTGAAAATGTGAACTCATAATTACCGGGTGTCATATTCTTAAGCGTAAGAACTTTTCGACCACCACCAAATGGGTGCATTTCAAATGCGTCATCCTTCACGGCCCAGTTATTGAAATTTCCAGCTACAAAAACAGGTGCTTGAATAGGTGTATGAATACTATTAACAACAATTTTAAGGGTATATTGACTAAAGGTGCACACGTTCAATAAAAAAACAGGTACGCATAAAAAAATGGTTCTTACAACTATTTGTATCATAAAAATTACTGGATCATTAAAAAGTAACAACTATTTTAAGTGTTTATATTTTTCTAGATATGTCCTGATATTGTCAATATATTTCTCTTGCAAGCATGTTAAGGGTAGCCTTAGATAATTGTCCTTTATTATCTTCTGTTCATGTAAAAATGCTTTTATACCAGCGGGGTTATTTTCAACAAAAAGTAAATCATAGCATGCTAAGAGATCTATGTGCAATTTGCGTGCTTCATCAAAACGGTTGTGCAAAGCATGATGAATAAGCGTCCCAAAAACTTGAGGAAAAACATTGGCAACCACGCTAATAACACCTTGAAAACCTATGGCTATTTGTGCTATGGCTAAGTTGTCATCACCGGATAAAATTCTAAAATTGCTAGGACATTCTTTAACCAGAAACATTGATTGATGCATATCACCACTCGCTTCTTTAATAGCAATAATATTTTTGCAGTCATTAGCTAATTGGGCTATGGTTGCGACATTCAAATTACGCCCTGTTCTACCTGGTACATTATATAGTATCAGTGGCTTGGGGGCATGCTCGGATAATTTTGTAAAATGTTGTAACAAACCCTCTTGTGACGGTTTGTTATAATAAGGCGTTGCGGTTAAAATAGCTTGGGCATCATGCAACGGCAAAACCTTAAACTCATCAATAACACTGGAAGTAGCATAACCAGTAACACCAACAACAATTGGTTTTCTATTATTCACTTTTTCATAAACAAAATGTAAAAGTTCGTGTTTTTCTTTACTATTAATCGTTGGCGTTTCACCAGTGGTACCCATGATTACTAAATAATCAACACCACCTGCAATAACATGTTCTAATAACAACGACAAGGACACCCAATCGATTTGATTAGTAGACTTGTTAAATGGCGTTACTAGTGCTACCCCTACACCTTTTAAAAATGAATGATTAGAACTCATAAAAAAAAAAATTAAACGAACAATGAATAACAATTAACTATAAAATTGATAAAAGTATTTCTCTATGTTAATTTGTAAAACACCTTTATAGGTCAACGGACTGAATGTATTGAATAAATTATCTTTAATAGCCTTGCACATATTCAACAAAAGGAACAGGAACACATACTAATAGAATCAAGTATTAGAATTTTTTTTGTTTTAAAGTATAGGTTACACGCTCACTTTTATCAGGGTTATTAGGAAATGTAATAAGTTTTCTTATAATCGGTCCTACACCATAAGCAAAAGAATTGTCGATTTCTCTTATTGCAAGTGGTGGATATGGTGCTGGTTGTGTAGTATCTGGTATGATCAGCACGGTACGCGTTGATGTAACATTATTATATGTTATCCCATTAACAGTCATTGTTTGCATCATACCAACGATGTATGTTGAATCTGAAATTTTAAGTCTTGTGTTAGGACTATTAAAAACTGCATCATACCCAATGCTGTCAACATATATAACATTACCGGGTACCAATTTACTATCTAAAAGATACGCAACAAATACCAAAGTGTCCATAGTTGGTTCTATTTGTACACGCACCTTTGCGGTATAAATACCATTGTTATTATTCAAATATATGCTATCAATAGAAGATCGACCATTAAATGAATTATTTACGCGTAAAAGCTGATAGGGTAGTTTATTGATTGTTATAACATCAGGTAAAACGATAACGCTATCGGTTGCATTAGGATCCATACTGTTATCATATAGCCAAATGGCACCAGGTATCAAAGGAAAAAAACTGTTAGTTAAAGGGTTTATTATATTATTATTCTTTTTGCAAGCACCTAACAAGATGGTTACTAAAATATAACACATTATAACTATACGCATAGAAAAATAAGATTTGAGGTTGCAAATGATTAGAATAAATTAAAAAGCAAAATTAGACAATATTTTTCAATGTGTTTGTATAAAAAATCATCTTTATTGACCATTCTAAAAACTTCTGAATAGTCCAAATTGCAAATTTCTATATTAGCAAGTAATTTACTATGTGCTTTTGTAACCAAAGAAGTATTAAAATTGGGGGTATCTTCCGTACGGAACATTAAATTCGCCTTTGGCATTATACCGAATCATACCTGAATAGGCTGTTTTGTTAATAAAAAAATAAAGTAAAGCGGCTGAATATTTTTTTCAACCAAATTGTTAAACATTTCTCTAATTTGGTAATAAAGCTGTTCATTATCGTCATGGACTATTTCGTTAGGTGTTTTACTTTTAAGTTTTTCATAGTTTTTACGATTTAACTGATAAAGTTTTTCAAGTTCTGACAATTCAGTTTTAAGTCCTTCAAAATTATTTTTTACACCTAAATAAAAAAAGAGATCAATTTTGAGTTTATGTCATTAATAACTGCATTCTTAGGTTCTAAATGAAAAAATAAAGCCCCCCCCGCCCAAAAATGGCTCAATATACCTACCATTAAACTTTGGAATATGTTTAATCAAATGGGGTATTTCTTTTGACTTTCCGCCTCTATATTTTACAAGTGGTTTCATATTGCACCATTTTTTCGTTTGCCTTTTATAATACTTTCTGCAAGGACATTTTAAAATTTGGGTTACTTATTCTTGAGTAATAATTTTATAAACTTTGTCTGCAGACAATAAACCAATAGGCTCTTTTGAGTCAAGGGATTGATAAATCCATAATCACCATTTCTGGCTTCATCATAAAACCACTTTACAAGACCTATAGATTTATTTTGTGTATTCATAAATTTTATTACTCGGTTGATTTAAGAAATACTTTCAAATCATCAGTTACTAAGATCACAAAAGTAATTTTATTTTTAAACAATCAAAAAACATTTAATGAATAACTGATGGTGCCCCTCCTACCCTTTCGCAACACTTTTAATATAATTACGCCATTTTTCAATAACCGTGCTCATGTCCTGTGGTAATTCAGATTTAATCAATATATCATTTTTTGTTGGGGTGTTAAACCCGAGCACTTGAGCATGTAGGGCTGAACGAGGGCACATTTCAAAACAATTATCAACAAAAGAGCGATATTTAGGAAAGATAGTACCTTTTAATATTCTGTTTCCGCCATACTCTATATCATTAAATAGCGTATGTCCGAAATGCTTTAAGTGTACACGAATTTGGTGGGTACGCCCTGTCTCTAATTTACATTCGACAAGTGTTACATAGTAGAAGCGTTCCAATACTTTATAATGTGTAACCGCATACTTACCAATACCACTATCAACAGGATAGGTAGTAAATAATTTTCTAAATCGCTGATCGCGTCCGATATTAGAAATAATGGTACCTTCATTTTGTTGCACATCGCCCCATACCAAAGCTACATAACGGCGCGTAATAGTGTGGTTAAAAAATTGTTTTGATAAATGCAATACGGTTTCTACATTTTTACCAATTACTAATAACCCAGTAGTATTCTTATCAATGCGATGAACTAAACCATGTCTTGGTAAAGCATCCTCATCACAAGCAATTTGTTTTTGTTGCAGATAATAAACAATACCATTGAGCAAAGTACCTGAAAAATTTCCCAAACCTGGATGTACAACCATGTTCGCCGGTTTATTGACAACGATTACATCATTATCTTCGTAAGCAATATTTAGGGGAATAGGCTCGGGCTGAACTTTTGTTTCCTCGGGGCATAAAAAAGAGTAAACGAGAATTTTATCTAAGGGCTTTATTTTATAGCTACTTTTAACTGTTTTGTCATCCACGGTTACTAAACCTGCGTCGATCATGTTTTGGACGCGTGTTCTTGTAATATTTATTAATTTATCATTCAACCATTTATCAATACGCATGGGTGCTTGACCTGGATCTACTATATAATTTTTTCTTTCAAAAACCTCTTTATCAGCAACTTCTTCTTGCTCATTATCCGACAAATCTACTTTTGGTTTAATATACATATCAATAGTTCTATTTTCAAATAATAATTATTAAGCTAATAGTGGTAAATCAGATGACATACTAATGAACACCCGAGCCTAATTTGGCTTGTTCATTGGGCTGTACAAATAATAATTTACCAGATTCATTTTCGGTCATTAAAACCATACCGCGGCTTTCAATTCCCCGCATCATGCGCGGTGCTAAGTTAACCACAACACAAACGGTTTGTCCAACCACTTGTTCCGGCGTATAATGTAAAGCTATACCCGATATGATTGTCCTTATTTCTGTACCCAAGTCAACTTCCAATTGTAGTAATTTATCAGCTTTTTCAACCTTCGTGGCTTTTTTAATAACACCCACACGAATATCAATTTTTTCAAAATCTTGAAATTGTATTTCAGATTTCACTGCTACCTCATTTGTTTTTACGGCACTAATTTTAATATCATTCATAGATTTGTTTTTTTCAGCTGTTGCACGCTCTTTAGGATGTTGCGACACACTTTTCTGTTGCAATTTTTTAAGTTGTCGATTAATTTCCTCATCCTCAATTTTTCTAAATAATAATTCAGGTGCACGGAGTGCATAACCTGTACTCAAGAGTTTAAAAGTGCCGGCATTTTTCCAATCCAAAATATCAACCCGCACTTTCATCATTGATAATAGCTTATTAGCCGTATTGGGTAAAAAAGGATTGATCAAAACAGTTAAATTAGCAACTAATTGTAAACATAGATGCAAACATTGATCTATTGCAGCTTGTAAGTTTTTAAGTTCTTGCGAATCAGTTAAGCCCTCCATTTTTTTAGCAATGATCCAAGGTTCCTTAGATTGCATGTAACCGTTACCAGTGCGTGCGAGGTTCATAATATGTGTTAGAGCTTCTCTAAATTTATAATTTTCCAAACTGGTGGTTACTTCAAACTTTGTATTAATGACTCCTTTAATGACCACTTTATCTGCATTATTAACCCCGGCCAGCATGAGTGCGTCTATTTTTTCTTCTATAGCCTGAACAGATTCGGTGCCAGAATGGCTGAGTTTATCTATGTTATCTAAAAATATTTTTAATTCATTAGATAGCGGTGGTACTTTTCCATGACACAATTTATGCATCAGCACAAAGGTTCTATTAATAAAATTACCCAATATGGCAACCAATTCATTATTAATCGCCAGTTGAAAACCTTTCCAAGTAAACTCGCTATCCTTTGTTTCGGGTGCTATATTAGTAAGATAAAATCGTAAAGCATCAACCATTTGTTTACCACCATTGTCAGGTTTCACCCAGTCTGTAATATATTCCTCCATTTCAACACTCCATCCTCTACTGGTGCTCATTTTATCGCCTTCCAAATTCATAAATTCATTAGCTGGTACATTGGTAGGTAATATGTACCCATTCATTTTAAGCATCACTGGAAAGATGATGCAATGAAAAACAATATTGTCCTTTCCAATAAAATGAATCAAGGAAGTATCGTCATCCTTCCAATATAACTGCCAATCTTTCTGCTGTTTTTCAGCCCATATTTTTGTAGCACTGATATAACCGATGGGGGCATCAAACCAAACATACAAAACTTTACCGGTAGCATCTTTAACCGTATTGGGTACAGGAACCCCCCAGTCAAGATCCCTGGTAATAGCACGAGGTTGTAATCCGCTATCGATCCAGCTTCTACATTGTCCAAGAACCGATGAACGCCAATCAGCTTGGTGTATTTTCAGTATCCAATCTTTTAAAAAATCTTCATACTTATTTAACGGCAGGTAATAATGCTTGGTTTTTCGTTTTGAAGGTTTTAAGCCACTGAGGGTACTTAAAGGATTTATCAGCATATCCGGACTCAAAGAACTACCACATTTTTCACATTGATCACCAAAGGCTTCTGTATAAGTGCATCGAGGACAAGTACCTTTAATGTAACGGTCTGATAGGAATACTTTATGCTGATCATCATAAAACTGTTCGGTTTCTTGTTCTTCAAGAAGACCTTGATTATAAATGTCTAAAAAAAAGTTTTGAGCGGTTGTATGATGTCGCTGATCACTTGTTCGTGAATAAATATCAAAATCAATATTCAAATCCTTAAAATTTTGTTCAAGGATAGGATGATAATGATCAATAATTGCTTGGGAAGTCGTTTTTTCTTTAATAGCCATTAAGGGGATAGCTGTTCCGTGCTCATCACTTCCGCAAATAAAAACAACATCTTTTTTTTGAGCTCGTAAAAACCGTACAAAAATATCAGCGGGCAAATAAGCCCCTGCTAAATGTCCTATGTGTTTTAGCCCATTAGCATAAGGCAAAGCAGCGGTAACCGTATATCTTTTTGGAGTTAATTTCATATAATATACATCAAAAATAACCGATGGTTTATAACCAAATATATTTTATTTAAACAAAGATACTAAAACTAAAGGGATTAGGCTTAATGGATAAAAAGAAGGGCTAAATCATTTTTCAAGGTACTAAGAAATGTAAGTTTTAATGCTAAAGAAGAAAAATTGCTACTGTTCTAAAAAGCATGTAAAAATTTGGCTCTATGACGAAAAGGGTGGATAAAATGTTAGAAGTTTGATGACTTTAAAAATGATAATTTGATATTTTATAAGGT
>JASGCP010000185.1 GCA_030053995.1 Phycisphaerales bacterium | reverse complement strand
GTATCAAGACAAAAGAAAGAAAAATGACCTTATAAAATACCAAATTATCATTTTTTAAGTCATCAAATTTCCAACATTTTACCCACCCTTTTCGTCATAGAGCCAAAATTAAAGCATACTTGTCCATCATACACCCATTTATTCCTCTGACAATTTAATAATGCAATTCCACGCAACAGGTGTTATTCGTTGAACCGATAATCTTGATTGTTTAAGTAAATCCATATCTTTTAGTAACGGCGTATTTTTAATAAGTGATAGAGAAACAGGTCGCTTTAAAGGCTTGCATGGTACTATGTCAATAGCCACCCATTCTTTCCCATCAGTTGCTGTTGGATCAAGATACCATTCTTTACTTACACGGGCAATACCAACGATATGCTTCCCTTCATTACTATGATAGAAAAATAAACTATCCCCAATAAGCATTTGTTTCAAATAATTTCTGGCCGTATAATTCCGAACGCCATCCCATCTTGTTACTTTATCTTTTACAAACTGCTCCCAACTATATTTATAAGGCTCCGATTTAACTAACCAGTAATTCATAGATTTTATTTTGATAGTCTATTAAGACAAGAGTCTATAGATTGTACACTAATGTTTGTTCTTAAAGTATGTTCTAAAATCCCTACATTATTATAAATAGCTACAAAGGGCGTCTCTGTAATCTTAAAAAAACCGGGTAAATAGTAATGTACATCTTTACCAAAAACGATATTTTTATAACCCGTTAATTTAAAAAAAGAAGCAAAGGCTTTGTTATATGAGGGTTTATGGTAGCTCACAAATATAAAGAAATCATGACTAAACAAGACCATACTGTCCTGTAAATTATGTGCAAACCATTGACAATGTTCACACTCAGGATTAAAATAAAAAATAATAGTATTTCTAACTGTACGCGGTTGGATATGATAATGCCATATTTTATTAGGGTAAACCAACAAATCAAAATCAGGAAATTGATTATGGTTTGTTGTGTCAACCATACTTTGTTGCATTTGGGTGCTATCAACAGTTTGTCCAAAACTGCCTGTTTGTATAAGCATAATTATTACCAGTGTCAATACTAAAAACATCGTCCGGCGAAAAAAAGCATATTGCATACTATATCTTATTTACACCTAATAAAGTGGCTGTCTATACTGCATCTATTATACGACTTCATAATTTAAAATCCAAGAAAGCATTTGCAATTTTTTAAAACTATAAGGACAATATTTCGAGAAGACGAAAGCCTCAGATTATGATTTAAAGAAAGATTTAATTAATAATTCATGTAATCCAAAAACAAAGGTACATAATTTTAACAGGCTTAAAATACACCATTAAAAAGATTTAATTTCAGTTACCAGATTGTTGCACTATTTTTTTTATCATATCTAATGCTCTGAGCACCTCAAGAAAATGATTTAGCTTAAATATTAATAAAATTATCTTATCTTGCAATAGCTGTATATACTAACTTCTTTTAACCGCAATTTTTAACTGTGCAACTATAATTACTTTATTAATTTTATTCTTTGTAAAAAAACATCTTGCCTTACTAATAAATGGTACATTGTTAGAAATTAATTTTTGCTAAAAAATTTAGCATTTTATTTAAAAAAAGTATATCTTCGTGCTCTGAAATAATTAATCATGTAAAAAAACAAAAGTTATGACAACAGGAACAATCGAGAAAGAAAAAAACGAGAAAGAAAAAAACGAAAAACAAACTAAAGAAGCTAAAGAAGTATCTTCTGCTAAAAATGAATCCTTGCGTGATCCCGAAAAAATGAAAGCCTTAAAACTTACCATTGAGAAAATAGATAAGGATTTTGGCAAAGGTAGTGTGATGATGATGAATGAAAAAAACTTTAAAAACTTAGAAGCTATTTCTACAGGCTCTATAGGTTTAGATTTTGCTTTGGGAATTGGTGGCATACCCAAAGGACGAGTAATTGAAATATTCGGTCCTGAAAGTTCAGGAAAGACTACCATCGCTACGCATATCATAGCGGAGGCACAGAAAAAAGGCGGTGTGTGTGCTATCATAGACGCTGAACACGCTTTTGATAACGGATACGCTAGGAAATTAGGCGTTGATGTGGATAATCTCCTCATCTCACAGCCTGATTACGGTGAACAAGGTTTAGAAATAGCTGATCGTTTAATTCTATCAGGGGCTTTAGATGTTTTGGTAATCGACTCGGTTGCTGCATTAGTACCAAAAGGTGAGTTAGAAGGTGATATGGGTGATAATAAATTAGGTTTACAAGCTAGGCTGATGAGCCAAGCTCTTAGAAAGCTCACTGCTACAATTAGCAAAACGAATACGGTTTGTATTTTTATTAATCAGTTAAGAGAAAAGATTGGTGTAATGTTTGGTAGCCCAGAAACAACAACAGGTGGTAATGCATTAAAATTTTACGCTTCTGTTCGTTTAGATATTCGTCGCATAGCCCAATTGAAAGACGGCGAAGAAGCTATCGGTAACCGTGTTCGCGTTAAGGTTGTTAAGAATAAAGTTGCCCCACCATTCCGTCAAGCAGAATTTGATATTGTCTTCGGCGAAGGCGTTAGTAAACTCGGCGAAATTGTTGATATGGGCTCAGAACTAAATGTTTTACAAAAAAGTGGTAGCTGGTATAGCTATAATACTACCAAGTTGGCACAAGGTAGAGACGCCGTTAAAGAGATGCTAAGAGATAATCCAGGTTTAGCTGATGAAATTGAGACTAAAATTAGACAAAAAATGAATGAGGCTATCGTTGATTAGTACGGGGGTAGAGGGAGTAGCATAAATTTGGGCTAAATCATATTTCGAGGTGCTAAGAGGTTTTATTAATGGATCATGGATAGAACCTTTAAATGTTTTTTCTTTTGTCTCAACCGTGATTTATATGATTAACTGATTGGCATGATTGTTCTTTTGTCTGAATCACGGATACACGGATTGCTAAGCCCCCCAGATATACCGATATTGATCTTTTTTGAAATTTGTTTTTTGCTATCATTTGTCCTCCAGATTTATCTGGAGGACAAATAAATTTAATAAGAAGGCTTTAGCCAAAATATTATATTGACAACTACTCTGTGACTAGTG
>JASGCP010000059.1 GCA_030053995.1 Phycisphaerales bacterium | reverse complement strand
TCCTCTAATAATTTAAAGTATCTTTCAAAAAATGCGTCCATTAACTGACCATCTAATCCCGATCCCTCACAGGCAACAAAAAAACGAATACCTTGTTCCCCTATTTTTTGGATATTAATGGTTAGTCTATCTGGAAATACTGTACTCTCAACCGAATCTACCAATTCCTCATCTTTGTCAGTACCATCAAAAGAAAATAACAATTTACGCACCTGATCTTGTTGAGCCAAGCCTATAGGTTTATCTAATTTCTGAATTTCGCCCGCCTCAATAATCCAATAGGTCGGTGTATAAGCTGGCAAGACATCCGCACTATCCACTAAGCTCTTTCTAATCGTTTTAAAAAAAGATTGTACTTCCTCTAACAAACTACAAAAATGCTTGTCATTTGTTATACAAAAAGGAATATAAATGTTATTAACACTTTGAATATAGGGCGTTTTCGTTATAAGATAGGGTAATGAAAATATTAATTTAGCGGGTGGTTCATATAAATGTTTGTAAAAAAGAACCGACAACACCGTTATATAAAAAGCATAGTCTGTTACCCCATAGCGACTCTTTAATAGACCTACTCCTTGTACTTGCTTTATAGGAACAGGATAATATCTAAACAGCTTATCGCCTTTAGCCTCTTTATCTGATTTATAGGAAGATTTTAAAAAATCTACAGGCACACCTTGCCCACCTGCTAATGTTGTTCGCCAAAAATTCATTAACACATCACGATGTGTTTCTAAAATCCCTTGCTTCTTCCTTGTAAAAAAAAGAGTTTCAGATTGTTGTGTTTCCAAGGAAACGGCATATTTAAAAGAAGCATCATTATAATAATTTGAAAGCGTACGAGCAATCTCATAACGAACCATTCCCCCGTTAATCAAATGATGACCCATCCACAAAATAGTATATCGCTCTACACCTTTTTTAATCACATACAATCGCATTAAGCTCGTCTTGTTCGTTAAATTAAAAGGCTTTTTAATCAAGTCTTTAATTTCATCAAGCGACAAAGGATGGTCGATGTATTCAAGTTCTTGATAATCTTCAAGAATGCACATAGCAAGTTTTGATTGTTCTTTTGAAACCCACATCCTATAAAGCAATACATCCCTTAATAATTTTTGCCAAGCAACAGATAATCTTTCTATATCTAATTGCCCCTTTACTTCTTGTAGCAAAAACATATTATACCCATATCCTAGTGGATCTAACTCCCACTCGTAGAAAAACAAATCCTGATAGGGGGATAAGGGAATTGAAATATCTAAGGGCATAAATATTTAGTTGCAGTAAAAGATGGGACATTATTATAATGTCTGCAAAGGTATAATTTTATCTCCACCCCCCCAAAAAAAATACTTACTCATGAGACAATATCCTCACCACGAGCTCAGGTAGTTGTTTGATCATCTCTGAATGGCTAGTTTGCAATTCTATGACCCTTATATTTTATTATTTTAAAGTGCAGACAACAAGGTTATTTCTTTTTTGATCATCAAAAATATATCATCAATAGAATCCTCCCCATTAATTTCAAGCAACCGGGTAAAATTATTTTTATAGAAATCTAAAACTGTTCTGGTTTTTAGTTCATACTCCTTTATTCTATTTTTAATGATCGTAACATCCTGATCATCTTTACGATTACTAATAAGTCCTCTTTTTTGAATACGACCGACTAATTCTTTTTCAGAAACATTGAGTGCCACCACTAAACTTATTTTTTGCTTTAATCGTTTGAGCATATCGCTAAGTGCAACGGCCTGATCGCACGTTCTAGGAAAACCGTCAAATAAAAAACCAGGTGACTCTTTATTTTTATCTATAAACGACTCAATCAAATCAATAACCAAAGAATCGGGTACGAGTTGCCCCTTATCCATATATTGTTGTGCTCTTAATCCTAACGAACTCTTACAGGCAATTTCACTACGCAAGAAATCCCCCGTGCTTAAATATTTTAATTGAAAACACTCAACAATCTTTTCACTTTGTGTCCCCTTACCACTACCTGGTGGACCAAAAATAACCACATTAATCTTATTCATATTTATTTTGCGGGCAAAGGTATAAATATTTTTAATACCAAAGGTAAAAATATAAGATTAGGGCTAAATCATTTTTTTTGAGGTGCTAATCGGTTTTAGAGGCGGTAGAAAAACATTGTTGTTTTTAGATGGTAATTGTTCTTTTGTCTGAATCACGGATTACACAGATTTTACCAATTGCCCCCCATATTTATCTGAAGGACAAATAAATTTAATAAGAAAAGTTAGAGACGCTGCATGTAGCGTCTCTAACTTTTTTGACAACTATTCTATGGCTGAATTATAGCGTTTAATGGCTGCCCCCCCAATAGCACAAATAAAAATAAAAAAACCACCTATTTCGTTCGAGAACCCTTTTTCACGCTCTAACATTAAATCCTACTTCTCTTAGTACCTCAAAAAATGATTTAGGCATTTTATTAGCTTTTTGGTGTAATTCCATTGTGCAAATACAAAGCTAAAAAATACCTCTAAAAAACAAATACTACAGTTGAATCTTTATTTAAAAAACTAATTTTACCTTTACAGATACTAAGAAAACAAAATGCTTCTTAATTAGTTAATAATAAATAAATAATATGGTAGGCAATAGCAGATTGATGTCGCAGATGCAAGTACAAAATAAAACCCCCGAAATATTATTTTGGGTAGGTTGTGCCGGTAGTTTTGACCAACGAGCACAGAAAATAACCCGTTCTTTTGCGTTAATTCTAGATAAAATCAATATTGATTATGCTATTCTAGGACCCGAAGAATGTTGTACCGGTGATCCAGCACGGCGTTCTGGTAACGAATTTTTATTTCAAATGATGGCTTACCAAAACATTCAAACACTGAATACATACAATATTAAAAAAATAGTAACTACCTGCCCGCATTGTTTTAATACGCTAAAAAATGAATATCCAGAATTAGGTGGAAACTATGAAGTTGTACATCATGCTACTTATCTGCAACAATTAATTGATGAAAAAAAAATAACACTCAAAGAAGGTGGTAATTTTAGTGGTAAGAAAATAACTTTTCACGATAGTTGCTATTTGGGACGTGCCAATAATATTTATGAAGCCCCTCGTGCTGTTCTGTCAGCTTTAGATGGTGAATTGGTGGAGATGAAACGATGCAAAAAGAATGGTTTGTGTTGCGGTGCCGGCGGTGCTCAAATGTTTAAAGAGGATGAGCCCGGTAACAAAAGAATTAATATTGAGCGGGTCGACGAAGCCGTGAATACAAATGCCCAGGTAATCGCTACTTCTTGTCCTTTTTGTAATACGATGATGACCGACGGAATAAAAAATTTAGAAAAAGAAAACAGTATTGAAGTGTTAGATATAGCAGAATTAATAGCCCGTTCTCTGTAATCGTATTGCTAAACAAGTAACGCCAAAGATAGAACAACAACACACGGTTGTGCATACATCCATTAATAAAATCTATAAAAATTATAAAATATGACTATAACGAATGTCCCCTATCAAATAGACTTACCTGAAAATTTTCATCCTTCTTCTAAGGTGTGGATTTTTCAATCTATTGAACCTTTGACCGCCGTGCAACAAAGCATGTTCAAAAAAGAAGCAACGACATTCGCAGAAACTTGGCATGCTCATGAGGTAGCCGTTACCAGCCATTTTGCTGTTTTATTGAATCACTTTATTGTTGTATTAGTAGATGAGCACAATCATGCTATGAGTGGCTGCGGTATCGATAAATTATTCCGTTGGATACAAAATATAGAAAATTCGTTGCATCTGAATATTTTCAATCGGGAATCAATTGCTTACATGGAAAACAATAAAATTACCTGCACTAAATTAAATGACCTTATCGATCGTTATCAACAAGGTTATCTATCAGATGAAACCTTATTTTTTAATAATATAATCTCTACCAAACAGGAATTAGAAACCAATTGGCTGCAACCAATTGGCAATTCATGGATTAAAAAGAAAGCTGATTTGTTAAAAAAAACAACCGTCTAAAATCATTGATCAAAAATGAATACTGTTTTTTTATCATGAAGCCTATAAACTGATACTAACTTTAACAATTAACCATGCTTATATGACAGAAGGATTAATCATGCAACCTGAAGATGTATTATACAAATATTGGGGACACACGCAGTTTAGATCTATTCAAAAGGATATCATTACGCAAGTTATTCAAGGACAAGATACCCTTGCAATTTTACCAACTGGGGCAGGAAAATCGGTGTGTTTTCAGGTACCAACCTTATTAAAAAAGGGAATGTGTATCGTAGTAACACCCTTGATTGCACTCATGAAGGACCAAGTTGAACAACTAAAGAATAAACAAATTAAAGCATTGTCGCTTCATAGTGGTATGGATCATTATGAAATTAAGCAAACCCTCAATAACGCATTATATGGCGATTATAAGTTTTTATACATATCACCCGAAAGGGTTCAGACTGAATTATTTCAAGATTATTTAGAAGATTTGACTATCAATCTTATTGCTATAGATGAAGCTCACTGTATATCTCAATGGGGATATGATTTTAGACCCGCTTATTTAGCGTTAATAACACTTCGTGAATTATTGCCCAAAACACCTATTATTGCAGTTACAGCAACCGCCACCCCACATGTACAAAAAGATATAACAACGAAATTAGCCCTACGGAATCCCAAATTATTTGTTGGTAAATTTGAAAAACCCAATTTGGCACTTTCAATCTTGAAGTGCGAAAGTAAACAGCATGATATCATTAACCTGATCAAGCAGTTATCAGGCAGTGGTTTAGTTTACTGTAGAACAAGAAAGGATACAGAAAAAGTAGCTGATCTACTCAAAATGCATGCATTTAATAGTGCTTATTATCACGCAGGATTAACCCAAGATGATCGAAGTAGTGTACAAAAATCATGGATGGACAATGAAAAAGCTATTATTGTATGTACCAATGCTTTTGGTATGGGTATTGATAAGGCTGATGTGCGTTGGGTAATTCATTATTCGCCCCCTGATTGTTTGGAAAACTATTACCAAGAAGTAGGGCGTGCAGGAAGAGATGGGCAACCCTGCCGTGGCATACTTTTATTCGACGAAGCTGATGAAGAAACGCTCAATGAAATCGTATCTATAAAATATCCCTCAATTCAAAAAATTCAGGAAATATACCTCGCCATGAGTAATTATCTCAATATACCCGTAGGCGTTGGAGAGGGATTATACTATGATTTTGACTTCTCTGCATTTACTCGAATTTTTAAGAAGGATCCCCGTGTTACAATAAGTGTTTTAAAAATTTTAGAGCAAGAAGGGCATATTCAATTTCATGAAAACTCTTTTAGAAGATCGCAAATTCTTATAAAAGCCTCACGGGATGAAATAATCGATCTGCAACATAAAAATGAAAAATTAGCAGAACTGATAACTGTTTTATCCCGTATGTATGAAGGTATTTACGATTATAAAACATCTATTTCTGAAGAACAAATCGCCATAGTCTATAAACAATCAGTTGATACGGTGTTACAACTTTTACAATTGCTTCATAATAATAACTTAATCAGTTATCACCCGCACGAAGATAAACCGCAAATATTATTCTTATTAAATCGTGCACCTTCTCGATATATTAGTTTTAATCTAAGAAACTATGAAATGAGAAAACAACAGTACGCATATAGGGTGCTTCAGTTAAAGAATTATTTATATAGTCAGGTAGCTTGTAGAAGTAGTATATTAGTAAATTATTTTACTAATCAGCGTACGGTGGCATGTGGAATTTGCGATAACTGTATCGATAAAAATAGGGATAAATCCTTAAACAAACAAATATTTAATCAAATACAAACAGCATTGATGGATTTTTTAGAAGAAGCTCCCTTACCGATTGAAGATATTTTTACAAAATTGGACGCTTACTCAAAAAATGATATTATAGAAACCGCTCGCTTCTTAATAAAAGAACAACGCTTACAAGCTGATCAAAATAATGTATTACAAATTAGACACCCATAATAAATTGACAATCAATTTATTATAAAATAATCGTCCTGTAAAAAATGAATGCACCGCCCCTTGAATAATTGTTAATGCTCTATGACAAAATATTAGGCTTTATTGGTGTCCTATTGTTTTTAAGAAAATATCAGAAGGATAGTTTACCTTTTTTAAATAAAGCCCACAAGATGGTGCATCGAACCGGGCTTGTTGCGGATCTTGACTATATACAATTTCATAAAATTTTTCCAACGATATTGTCTGGCGGGCCACACCGAGCATAGTAGTTACCATACCTTTAACCATACCTCTAAGAAAACGATTCGCCACAACATGATAGGATAATACGCCCTCTTTTTGTGTCCAGTTAGATGATTGAATATTACAAATATAATGATTAACAGATGAACCTGTTTTTGAGAAGCAACTAAAATCTTTTTGTGACAAAAGCCACTGTGCAGCACGATCTAATAATTCAATATCTAAAGTATAGGGATAATACCAAGCGAATCCTTCTAGAAATGGATTTTTTTTTTTATAAATCAAATATGAATACTCTCTTGATAAGGCACTAAAGCGTGCATGTGCAGACTGATCAACCTGATAGAACCTTGTTATTGCTATCGATTGGGGTAATAAAGCATTCAAATGGTAAATATCATTGGCAACCGGTTCGTGCTCGGTATCCCAATGAAAAAAATTTTGATGAGCATGAACACCCGCATCGGTCCTCGAGGAACAATATAAAGAACAAGTACTTCGAAAATAAATTTGTAACGCTTTTTCTATTAACAATTGAATAGTTGTTGCATTATCTTGAATTTGCGAACCAGCATAAGACTTTCCATGATAGGCAACTTCAATGAAATATCTTTTTAAGGGGGACACCATTTTCATTTATTGATTGATATATTGAAATTGATGAGTCGTTTTTGTACTTTTAAAAACATCGGCGAGCGTTACAAAATTTGCAGAATCCTTAATTAGCGACTTTATGGACATGAGAAAATAAAACCTTTCTTCATCGCTAGGAAAAGCATCACATAATTTTCTTATCTGATTAATCGTATATATTTTTTTCTTGAGTTCTATTTTAGTTATTTCTATTCTTTTTTGGATTTCTTGCTCTTTGGTAATCTTATTATACAATGATGTTAAATTTTTATCGGTCGCTACACTAAGTGGATATGTAAAATTTGATGAAGAACGGACATCATCTTGAATAACGATAATCGTATCTTGTGTCCCTGATGTAAGATTACTATCTAAATAAATAATCGACTCGTCTTGCCGGTGTGCTTGCTTAATGATCGACACAATATGCTCCGTATCAGTTACCAGCGGTTTGAACACCTCATTCGTTTTGCTATTTTTTAAATCCCATCTCTTAGTAACCGTATCCAACTGAACAAGCAAAGCAGTGTTTTCAGTTAGATCGTTCATCAAATAATTTTGTGTTACAGGATTATAGCCCAGCACCGAAATAGAAAACGAGCATGCACCGGACGATAATTTCCCAATTAATAAGGTACCCTCGACAGAAGCATTGAAAACAGACTGCCCTACCCTACAAGAATAAGTAACAGGATTATTACTCTTCAAAAAGATAAACAAACGATTTTGTGATAACACCTTAAAACCAGTAAAAAAAACAAACCAAATTAATACGAACAATAACTTACTATTCACTTTTAAACCAAATTAAGTTTTTATAAATAATCAAATAAACTAAAATCAACTTTTTATTATTTAAGCCTGTATTAATGCCCTATTAGCCTACCCAAATAGTCACGATTGCGACAATCATGAGCATAAATAATGAGTAACCAACTATTTTATTCAAATACGGTTTTCGCTGAACGGACATTTTAATAAACGAGCCTGAAAAAAACCAAATCATAGAACAAGGAACAGCGATGACACCACATATTATAGAAAATATAAATGCTATTGCGAAAGGATGATTAGATTGATTAGTGAACCCAACGGCTGCCGTTATCGCAGCAATCCAACTTTTAGGATTGACAAATTGAAATAAAAATGCTTCCAAGGAATTATTAATACTAATCTTTGATTGTCCTTCTTGGTCAAATCTAATTTTCGTAAATTTAATGGCTATGTCTAATAAAGTGATACTGCATACGAGCTTCAAAGAAAAAAAAATGTATTCATTTGATGTTAGAATGATCGCTATTCCAGTCGCCGAAATCATACACATAATAAAATAGCCTAATACAAATCCTGGTAATATTTTGAGATAAAATGTAAAATGTCTTGTCATACCCGATTGTAAAAAAAAGAAGTTCTTGGGACCTGGTGTAATAGAAATTATAATAGCATAAACAAATAATCCTATATAATCAATCGAATGAGCAATTTCGTGAAATAACATGATATTATTTTGAGATCTTATTTAGTGTTTCAGATATAATTAAGCTACATAAAAAATAGTATAGCACATTTTTTTATATTTAAAGATTGTGTATATGCCTATCACTCTATCCATATAGCCACAACTGCCAAAAGCAGGAGCACGAATAATATATAACTAATGATTATATTCAAGTGCGGTCTTTTTTTAACAGTGCGCTTAATAAATGCCCCAGCACCAAACCAAAGAATCAAACAAGGAATAGCAATCGTTGAAACGATAGCAGAAAATATAGTTGCTACTAATAATGGGTGTTGGGCTGGATGGGTAAATCCGACCGCACCGGTGATGCAACAAATCCATGTTTTAGGATTGACAATTTGAAATAAGAATGCCCCTAATGAATTATTAATGACCGCTTTAGATGGGTGCTCTTCATCAAATCGAACTTTAGTGAACAGAAATGCTAAATATAATAATATAAGGCTAGCACCTACTTTTAATCCTAAAAATAAGGCATGATTGTGAATAAAAATAATGGCTACACCTGTTGCGGCAACCATACACATTAAAAAATTACCTATAAAAAAACCAGGAACAATTTTAATTAAAAAAGGAAATTTCTTACTCCTACCAGCTTGTAATAAAAAAAAATTATTAGGTCCCGGTGTAACACATATTACGAAAGTATAAAATAATAACCCCGTATAATCAATAGCATTAATAGTTTCTAAAAACCACATGAAATTAATTTGAATTATTTGACAACGCCTCCCAATATTCTGCAGCTCGCCTCGTGTGGGGTATAACAATTGTTCCACCAACAATGTTTGCTACAGCAAAAACCTCGTACAATTCTTCAGTTGTAATTTTTAAGTCAAAGCACTTCTCTAAATGATACTTAATACAGTCGTCACATCGCAACACCATGCTTGCCACTAAACCCAACATTTCTTTAGTTTTAGTTGATAGACTACCTTCCTGATAAGTATTCATATCCAAATTCCATAATCGTTTCAAAGTCAAATTATTCTTTTCAAGAATAACCTGATTCATGCGACTTCTGTATTCGTTAAACTCTTCGCGAGCAGTCTTCATAAAGTTTGTGAGGGGATATCTAAAAATTGCAAATTTAACAAGTAATTGACAATTTATTATATTTTTAATAGACTTATTAAAATTAAAGGAAGACAGCTTTTTAAAACAATCTTCCTTTAATAATTAATTCATTTTATTTTCCTTGTTGCACTGGTGGGGGAATTCTATTAGGACTGGATGCTTTTGTTTCCAAAAAGTTAACAGTATTAGCATCGCCATTGGCACCATACGAAAATATTAATCGGTGTTCATCTATTCCCAACTTATCTACTAAATACTTGATCGTATTGTTAACCTTATCCCAACTCATTTGCTGTGCCATTTTATTAGCATATCCTATTCCTGTGTAGCCACTCACCTGTACATTGGCAGACGGATATTTGCGCATTTTATCGGCTATTATTCTTAATACATTTTCATTCTCTGGTGATATATCCACATATCCAGTTTTAAAATGAATCGATGGCAAAACACCCATTGATGAATCAGGAATAACATTATTATTACTATTATTTGCAGTTGCATTGACTTCTTTTTCAATATCTTCCATACGAATTGTTAAATCCCGTACTTCTTTACAACAACTTGGCTCAGGACAACTGCCTACCCCATCAGCATTAACTGGGAAACAATTGAGTTGGGTTAGCGGTTCTTTATCACGATAATCAGGAACGCCATCAGTATCTACATCCATCGTTACACCATGTGTATCTACTCGTGCACCTGGTGGCGTATTCGGCTGAAGATCAAATTGATCAGTAACACCATCATTATCAGCATCCGGTAAAACAACTTTAGGCGTTTTTAATGTTTTCGGCGTATTAACAGTAGCATATAAATAATCATTAGGATTAATCCAATAAAGCGGTTCTACTTTTCTGTTTTTATTACCCAAATTTATATTAACACGAATATTGGTATAACTCAAAAAATTATAATTGGATAAATTATTAGAATTGGTGTAACCGTCTAAATTACCAGTAACTGGTAAAGTTAACTTTTCCTCAATACCTATATTGACATGTTTGGTAATTTTAAACGATGCACCGATGCCCGTATTCGCACCTATTCTTAATGTTTGTGTTGCTCCTAAATTTGCCAAAACACTAACGCCACTTGGTTGTCCTTGTGGGTTTCTTGAACCTTCTAATAAATTCCTAACTTGTTTACGAATGTTACTATTACTACCATCAAAATTTATACTTGAAAAGTCATACAAATTATTATTTCTATCAAAAGCATCAATTGTGAAATTAACAGCCATAAGACTAACCCCCGCTAATAAATAAATATTCCATTTAGGGTTGCTTCTATAATAACTAATATTGTTAAGTGTTGCTAAAAAATTAACATCTACTTGATGAATCGTAGTCCTATAATTGGGCACAAAGCCTAATCCTAAGTCAGTGTATCGATTCCATAAACCATAACCGGCTTTGGTTGTACCATCACTGGAAAGATATTGCAATTGATTATCATACCCTCTGCTTAAAGACCCAGTGTATTCAAAGCGAACAGAAAAAACATGCCCTAAAGATTTTCTAAAAGCTATCCCACCACCGATTCCCAATGCAGGAAGGATCGGACCATGTATAATTGGTAATCCAAGATGTGCACTTATCTCCCATTTATCCCTAGGTTTAGGCGGGTATGGGTAATTATTTTTTTTAAACGCTTGGTACTGTAATTGACCAGTTTTGCTATTTTTTGCGGTATCCTCCCAATACTTATAAACAGGTTTAAGTTTTAGTTTATTACCTGTTTTAGTATTATCGCCCCCCGATGATTGAGAAGCATCTTTTGTGGGTTCCTGGCTAAAACTAGTAAAAAAAAAATTTATCAATAAAAATAGAAAAAGAAGATAACGGAACTGTGTAAAAATATTCATACTTTATTTTATTTGATAATTTGAAATGGAAACACTTAAAAAATAAAAATGTTTTTTATTTTTTAAGTTCAATATTTAGTTCGCTTAATTGTTTAACTTCTAAAAAATCAGGACTATTTAACATCGTATCCCTACCAGCGTTATTTTTAGGGAATGCTATAAAATCACGAATACTTTCGCTCCCGCCTAATAGAGCACATAACCTATCTAATCCGAAAGCTATGCCACCGTGCGGAGGTGCCCCATATTCAAAAGCATTGAGCAAAAAACCAAACTGTTTTTTCTGCTCGTCTTCGCTAATCCCTAACGATTCAAACATTTTTTCTTGTAGTTCTTTCTTATGAATCCTAATAGACCCCCCCCCAATTTCATTACCGTTAAGTACCATATCATAAGCATTGGCTTTGAGATTACAATAAGGATGTTTAAGGTATTCATGAGGATTATCAATAGCCGGTTTATTGTTCAACATCGTATCAATATCATGAGGATGCGGTGCTGTAAAAGGATGGTGTTTTGCTATCCAACGGTTTTCATCTTCACTATATTCAAAAAGTGGAAAATCGAGAATCCATAAAACTTTATATTCATTTTTTTTTCTATTACCCATTCGAGCATTAATATCCAATCGTAGTTCACTCATAGCCTTACGCGTTTTTTCTTCTTTACCGACTAGAATTAAAATAAGATCATCGGGTTTAGCAGAACAAGCAGAAGCGATGCCCATAATATTATCAGCATTATAGAATTTATCAAAACTACTTTTACAATTACCGTCTTTTTGATACTTAATATAAGCCATCCCATTCATCCCTATTTGCGGTCTTTTTACCCATTCCGTTAACTCATCTAATTGCTTTCTAGAATACTCACTAGCATTGGGTATGGTAATTGCTAAGATCGTTTCAGCCTGATCAAATACAGGGAATCCATTTTCTAAAACACAGGTTTTTGGTATTAAAGTTTGCTTATTCTTAAAAATCCAAGTAGGGACTTTTAAATTGGTAATTGGCATGGCAAATCGTGTGTCCGGTTTATCGTTGCCATAATACCACATAGCATCTTCCCAAGACATTCTTTCAAAAGGTTCTTTTAGATCAATATTAATAACCTCTTTAAATACACACTTAACCAACCGCTCAAAAGTATCTAAAATATCCTCTTGCTGAACAAAACTCATTTCACAGTCTATTTGCGTAAATTCAGGCTGTCTATCTGATCGCAGGTCCTCATCTCTAAAGCATTTTACTATTTGATAATACCGATCATATCCACTAACCATCAGTAATTGTTTGAATGTTTGCGGGGATTGCGGGAGAGCATAAAATTCATGGGGATTCATGCGACTCGGTACGACAAAGTCCCGTGCACCTTCCGGCGTTGATTTGATAAGAAAAGGAGTTTCTATATCTATAAATTGCTGTTCATGTAAAAAATTACGGACAGAACGAGTAACCGCATACCTTAATAAAAGATTATTCTTAATACAAGATCTTCGAAGATCCAAGTAGCGATATTTCATTCTTAAATCATCACCGCCGTCTGTATCATCCTGAATAGTAAAGGGTGGTACGGCAGCACTGTTGAGTACAATATAACTTTCGAGGTTAACTTCTATATCACCTGTTGGTATATTTTTATTTTTATTACTGCGTTCGCGAACAAACCCAAAAGCCTGTATGACAAACTCTCGCCCCAGCGGATTATTATCTAAATGATTATTGATTTCATCACCTATAACTAATTGCGTAATACCATAACGATCTCGTAAATCAACAAAGGTAATCGCACCAAATTTTCGAATAGTTTGTACCCACCCTGCTAATGTAACTTTTTGATTAAGGTGTGCAACACTTAATTCTCCGCAACTATGAGTACGAAACATAAATGATATAGTTTTTGACAATATGGTATAACTGTAATAATTACTATTACACGATTTGAATATACATTTTTTTTGTATTATAATTTACAAATAACTATACAATAATTCGTTATCCATAAAATCCATTTAAGGAAATTGGAAATTGGCTAAATCATTTTTTGAAGTGCTAAGAAAAGTAGGTTTTAATGTTGTTAGAG
>JASGCP010000184.1 GCA_030053995.1 Phycisphaerales bacterium | reverse complement strand
TCATAATGCAATTTAATTTTTTATTATTTTGT
The DNA here is from genome assembly GCA_030053995.1 of Phycisphaerales bacterium. GTDB lineage: Bacteria > Bacteroidota > Bacteroidia > Chitinophagales > Chitinophagaceae > JASGCP01. The sequence continues at coordinate 3,085 of JASGCP010000184.1, read as the reverse complement.
TGCATTAAAAACTTGTTGCAAAGTTTTGTCTTGATACAAAAGAAAGAAACAAAGAAAAAAATCAATCTTGATTTAGATACGAGGCATGCCTCGTATCTACTTATATGTTGCCCCGACCATTTTTGAAGTGTGCTTCGTTCACCTTGTTTTGCAACACCCTTCCTCTGAGAGCATTTCAGCCATATACTCAATGGTAATCAATATGAAATTGAGATAAGTTACCCCCCCTTTTCATCATAGAGCCGATTATATTCAATGTTTTATTATATCTTATACTTTTCAACATAACAATTTTAATAAATATCAAAATAAAAAAAATACTTTTGTAAATATTGATAGGTCATGAGTATATACTTATACTAAAAAAATAATACAACCTAATATATTATGGAGGAGTTAGTCAAGTTTGAAGAAGAAGAAAGTAGCCATGAAAAAAATAGTGGCAAAGTTGATTACTTCCTTGAGATGATCCAAAAATCTCGTAGGGGTAAATTTAAAGTATATATTGGCATGGCACCTGGCGTAGGTAAAACCTATAGAATGTTACAGGAAGCTCATGCCATGCTTAAAAACGAAATTGATATTGTTATTGGTTATATAGAAAGTCATAATCGAACAGAAACAGAGGCTTTGGTAGCGGGGATTCCTAATATTCCTAGAAAAAATATATTTTATAAAGGAAAAAAGATAGAAGAGATGGATTTAAACGCAATTTTGGTGCGTCATCCAGAAGTAGTTATTGTAGATGAATTAGCCCATTCTAACATTGAAGGGAGTAAAAATGAAAAGCGTTGGGAAGATGTGATTGAGATATTAAACGCGGGCATTAGTGTTATTAGTGCTATTAATATTCAACACATTGAAAGTTTAAATGAGGATGTCCAAGAGATAACAAAAGCAAAAATAACAGAGCGGGTTCCTGATAGTGTTTTAAAACTAGCCGATGAAATTGTAAACATAGATTTAACCGCCGATGATTTATTAGATAGACTACGAGATGGTAAAATTTATGATAAAGCCAAAGTAGCTATTGCTCTGCAAAACTTCTTTAAACAAGAAACTTTATTACAGCTTAGAGAATTTGCTTTGCGTGAAGTAGCCTTACATGTTGAGCGAAAAATAAGCCTTGATTTACCTAAAAATTCGTATTTAAAAGCAGATCGCCTTATGGCTTGTATCAGTACGAATCCGGACAGTGCTAAAATGATTATCAGAAAAACAGCACGACTAGCGTCTTTTTATAATTGTAAATGGTATGTTTTGTATGTACAAAAACCACAAGAAAGTGGTGAACGCATATCGTCTATCTTAGGTAAAGAGTTGATAGCAAACTTTAAAATGGCTACACAGATGGGCGGGGAAGTTATTAAACTAAAGCATCATAGTATTGTTGATGCTATCATGGATGTTGCATTTAAAGAAGAAATTACCTTTATTTGCATTGGAGCACCTCGGTTCCATTATATAAAGTTTCTTTTCGGGTTAAATATCTTAAATAAACTCTTGAAGAAAATAGTCCTTGCTGAAACCATTGACATCATGGTTTTATCATAATATTCTATTGCCTATAAAAATGACTCATTGGAATGATACCATTGTCGCCATTGCAACGCCTCGAGGAATAGGTGCCGTAGCAATTATAAGAATTAGTGGTAAGAATGCTCTATCAATCATTGATGTGTTATTCCATAAAAAGAACCTACAATCGATAACCAATAGACAGATTGCGGTTGGGATATTAACGAATGTAAACAAGCAACCGATTGATGAGGTGTTATTAATTATCTGTCGTGCACCCAAATCTTATACTGGCGAAGATCTTGTAGAAATTCAATGCCATGGATCACGGTATATTCAAGAAACAATTCTGCAAACAATCATACAACAAGGTGCACGCATAGCAAATCCGGGTGAATTTACCCAACGAGCATTCTTAAACGGTAAACTTGATTTAATACAAGCGGAAGCCGTAGCCGATATTATTCAAGCTGAAACAGCGGCGAGTCATCAAGCAGCATTACAACACTTACGCGGTGGTTTCTCAAAAGATATTCAATTACTTAGAGAGCAATTGCTAAAAATATCATCCTTAATGGAATTAGAACTCGACTTTTCTGAGGAAGACCTTGAATTTGCCGATCGCCAAGAATTGTACAATATTGTACATGATTTACAAACCAAAACAACCGCCTTGCTTGCCTCTTTTAAAATGGGGAATGCTATAAAAAATGGCGTTCGATTAGCAATTATAGGACCACCGAATGCGGGGAAGTCAACCTTACTCAATACCCTGTTAAATGAAGATCGAGCAATTGTAAGTCCTATCCCCGGTACTACAAGAGATACGATAGAAGAAGTCCTTAATATTCAAGGTGTTTTATTTAGATTGATCGACACCGCCGGAATGCGCGAAACAGCCACCGATGCTATTGAACTTTTAGGTATAGCTAAAAGCAAACAAATTATGCACACGGCTGATTTAATCGTCTTTGTGTATGATACCACTCATACAACACAGCAAGAACTTATACTTATTGAAAAAAGTTTAAACGACAAAACCTATTTACTCGTGGGCAATAAAATTGATCAATTAGCACAGCCCATTCCACCGATATCTAAAAAAAATTTATTTATATCGGCTCAAAAAAAACACCATATAGAAGAACTCAAGCAGTGTATTTTTGAGACTACTGTTCAGAAACTACCAAACACAGAAGACGCTCTTGTTACCAATATCAGGCATTTTGAAGCTCTACAAAAACTATCTACATCATTAAACCTTGTACAACAAGGTTTAGCACAACAACAAACAACCGATTTACTAACCATTGATATTAAAGCGTGCTTGGAGTATATCGGCACAATAGCCGGTGTTATTACGCACGATGAGCAGTTAAGTTATATTTTTAGTAAGTTTTGTATTGGTAAGTAATTTACTTTCTTTTGTTTGTTAAGTGCCTGTTTTTGTTGAGTTTCAGTACACTTTTCTTTCTCTTTTTTGTTGCCCAACTCTACTTTTTTAGGGACACTTTTATTTTGTGGGGAGTAAGCCTGTAAAATGTAAATTTTAAAGTAAAAAAAGAGT
>JASGCP010000183.1 GCA_030053995.1 Phycisphaerales bacterium | reverse complement strand
TATAAAATATCAAATTATCATTTTTAAAGTCATCAAACTTCTAACATTTTACCCATCCTTTTCGTTATAGAGCCAAAATGAAGGCTGATATCTAGTAATCAGGATCACAAGAGTGAACACTCGTATTATTTCTTTGACCAATAAATATGGTTAATATTTTTAAAGTATCAGAATCACTTTTGTTAATTGTTCGATGTGGAACATTTTCATCCTGAACAAAGCAGGAACCAGTACCAAAAACTTTTTTAATACCGCTACCATAATCACAAGTCATTGTTCCTTGTAATACATACACCAATTCCGGTACTAGATGACAATGAAATTCAGCTTTTGTATGAGGGGCGTATGTTACAATAAAAGATGATAAAGCAATACGTGCTTGTTCAGCAGTTAAACCGCCTGGATAAACTATGTCAAACCCATTAACCGTTTTATGAATATCATTGAGCAAAACATGAACGTGAATTTTATCTTTTCCATATACGGTTTTAAAACTATCTAATAGTTTTTCTTCAGAATGCTTTTGTTCATGCCCCCATGTCATTGTTCCTCTTAATGAATCTACCTCTTGACTTTTTACCTGTAAAGAGAGGATACAAAATAGCACATACAGTGTAATTCTTTCCATGGTACTTTATATTTTATTAACAATCGCAAATGTACTATATTAATTTTGGATAAACAAAATTTTTAGAACCAATACCCCCCCTCTATCTATAAATAAAACACCGTTTTTACATGTTCTCAAGTACTATGTAAGTCAAGGTTTTGATGGATATCTGATGAATGGTAATTATCTAAAAAAAATATCATCTCGGTGAACGCTTTTTTTCTATGACTTTGTTTGTTTTTAGTAGTTGCATCCATTTCGGCGTATGTTTGTGTACTATGCTCAGGAATGAAAATACAGTCGTATCCAAAACCTTGACTCCCTCTTGGAACATCAGCAATAAGTCCATTTTGAATGCCCATAAATAAATGATGCTGCCCTTTATAGATTAAAGAAATTACTGTTTTAAATTGTGCTTTTCTATTTTTTATGCCCTGAAGTTCGTTTAAAACTTTATGAATATTAGCGATTGGGTCTTTTTGCTCGCCGGCGTATCGGGCACTTTTAACACCGGGCGCATTGTTCAGTGCCTCAATTTCTAAGCCCGTGTCTTCACCAAAGCAATCCTGCTTGGTAAGGTTAAAAATAAACGAGGATTTTTCTTGTGCATTTAACGCTAAAGTAGCATGTGGCTCAGGAATGTCAACAAGGATTTTTAAATCGTGCAGATTTTTAATAGTATATCGATCACCCATAATAGATAGGGCTTCGCATAATTTGTTGGCATTGTTCGTGGCAAAAATTAGGGATTTATTTTTTGTATGAAACCCGTCCATATAAGTCTAATCTGATTGAATTTAGAAAAGCCAAGGTTGACCAATGATGCTTCTAAATGGCCAAGGAATGGTTACTAAAATGATAATCAATGATAGAATGTATAATGTTCTTGTTGCTCGAACCGCTTCTTTTTTTTTCAGCAGAACATGCCCGACGGTAATGAGGACAATAGCTACGAGCATACCGGTAATATGTTCAACAACCCAATAGCGTGCAAAAGCATCCTTCATGATGTAAGCCATTGATCCAATTCTGTTATATAATCCCATGCCGTATCGCTCATCGAAGAAGTACTCGATGAGCCCAATTAATAACTGTGTATGCGTTACTATCAGGAGGTATTTGCTTAAAGAAATATTAGCTTTATTTTTAAGTAAACTGAAAATATTGGCAATGAGGAGCAAGAGAATGGCCCATCGTAATAATCCATGAATGATTGCTAATAAACTAAGCATAGTAGTGTTTTTAATAGAGACTATAAAAAATATTGTGCAAAGGTAATTTAAAAATACAAATAATGCAATTTGATTACTATGTGTAAAAAGATGAATAGCTAATTGATGGTATTAGTATCTTCGCCTGCCGCCTGCCGGGGCACCCACAATCGTTCTTGAATATTATTTTTAAAAGCTACATATCGTGCTAATACAAAAAGATAGTCACTTAAACGATTAAGGTATTGAATGATAAGCGGGTTAACGGTTCTGTTATTATCTCGTATCTCTACACATAGTCTTTCAGCTGAACGGCATACGCATCGTGCAATATGAATATGGGATATCGCTATGCTACCGCCCGGAAGTATAAATGATTTTAGGGGGGGGAGTTCAATAGTCATGCTATCGATTTCTTTTTCTAATAAACTAATATCGCTCGGATAAAGGTCGGGAATTTTGAGTTTAATATCTTTGTCTTGATCGCATGCTAAAGATGATCCAACGGTGAACAGTCTATCCTGAATTTCTTTAAATAGGGCTGTATCAAATTTTTTATCTTGGCTGAGATAATCGGCAATCAGCCCAATATAAGAATTTAGTTCATCTACCGTACCGTAGGCTTTGATCCGCTGATCGCTTTTTAATACGCGGGTACCGCCAATTAAAGATGTTTTGCCGGCATCGCCTGTTTTTGTGTAAATTTTCATAACCTATTTATTTTTAACCGTATGGTATTAAGGTTTCACAAATTTAGGTACTACATAAAAGTTATTTTTTTCCTGCGGTGCTTCTTTGAATGCAACACTACTATTTAAGGATTGAGCTACTATATCGTCTCTTAAATCGATTTGATTGTTGACTATATGCCTTATTGGTTCTATGTTTTTATCTATTTCTAAGGATTCTATTTTTGTTAGAAAGGTTATCATTTGTTGTAGCTCAACTTTTATTTTCGATTGCTCAGATTCTGAAAAATCTACATGGCATAATTGGGCTAAGTGGGTGACTAATTGATTGTCAATTTTCATGGGTGTTAATTTATAAAGCACATTTTAAAAGAGGGTATCGATACTTGCTCGCTCAAGCCCATTTTATATAAAAAATATGCAAATGTACATCTTCATAAAATAAATTAGTTGTTTTTCTGTAATGTTTTCTTAGATAGTGCGTTATAGCTTGGTTATCCCTTGTATAATAATTTTTTTTAACCGAGCATAACTATAAGGCGTAAAGGCGTATGCCGTAGTTTTGTAGCCCTTACTCTGCATGCTTGATTTTTTCTTTGTTTCTTTCTTTTGTATCAAGAC
>JASGCP010000058.1 GCA_030053995.1 Phycisphaerales bacterium | reverse complement strand
TCAATATATTCAAATGCTCGATAATCCTCTAAAATACGAATGGATAGTTTTGACTGCTCTTTTGAAACATACATCCTATAAAGCAATACATCCCTTAATAATTTGTGCCAAGCAACAGCGAGTCTTTCTATGTCTAATTGCCCCTTTATTTCCTGTAACAAAAAAATATTATACCCATAGCCGAGTGGGTCTAATTCCCATTCATAGAAAAACAACTCCTGATAGGGGGATAAGGGAATTGAAATATCTAAAGGCATAAATATTTAATTGCAATAAAAAAGCACGGGACATTATTATATGGATTCTGCAAAGATATAATTTTATTCCCCCCAAAAAACCAGTTGTTTCTGAGCATGTGCTATAGCTACTTATGAGACAATATACCCACCACGAGCTCGGGTAGTTGTTTAATAATATCTTGATGATTGGTTTGCAATTCTATAACCTTTATATTTTCTACAGGGATATATTTGTCTATATTATTATTGTAAGGCAAGAATGCTCTATAATTAAAAAGCACCAGAACTTCAGGTTACATCATTTTTAAAACCAATAAAGAAAAGTGAAAATTATCGTTTTAAGGTACAATTAGTTAACCATTAAACACGAGTAAGTCCACTGATTTCTTCATAAATCCAAAAAATATTTAAACCATTTTTTACATATTTTTTTTGTAAATTGAAAGATCATTGTGCCAATTAATTTTAATTCTAAATGGCAAGAAATAAGGTAGGTGGGGACAAAAATAACATCTCCCAAATTGGTAAAAAGAAGGAAAGTCAAAGCCATGAAATAGCTAAAATTCCGCCATCTTTAACAGAATCATTAAAGCAATTTTTTGGCTTTCAAAAATTTAAAGATCATCAAGAAATTATTATCAAAAGTATTTTAGCAAAAAAAGATACTTTAGTCATCATGCCCACCGGCGGGGGCAAAAGTCTATGCTATCAATTCCCTGCCATGCTATTAGATGGCATTGCGGTTATAATTTCACCCCTAATTGCCTTAATGAAAAATCAAGTTGATTTAGTAAAACAATATAGTGAAAATGAAAAAATTGCTTCTTTTATAAACTCTACACTAACCAAATCAGATGTTAATCTCGTAAAAGAAAATGTATTGTCAAAAAAAACAAAACTGCTGTATCTTGCACCCGAAACTTTAACAAAAGATGAAACACGAGAATTTTTAAAAAAAATACAAATATCTTTCTTTGCTGTAGATGAAGCACATTGTATTTCTGAATGGGGACACGATTTTCGACCTGAATACAGAAATATTCGTGCAATGATCAATGATATCGACAAATCAATACCTATTATTGCTGTAACAGCTACCGCAACCCCGAAAGTGCAAACCGAGATTATTGATACACTGCAACTTAATAACCCTAACATATTTATATCCTCTTTTGATAGACCTAATTTATATTATGAAATTATACCTAAAGATAATACGCATGATAAGTTAACCGATATTATTGCCTTTATCAGAAGTAAAAAAAGATCGGCAGGAATCATTTATACACTCAATAGAAAAACTACCGAAGAAATTGCGATCTATCTAAGAAATCATCAAATTAAAGCAGTAGCATATCATGCCGGTTTAGATAAAAAAACACGAACCGAGCACCAAGACCTATTCTTAAACAATGAAGTACAAATTATTGTTGCTACCATTGCTTTTGGTATGGGAATCGACAAACCCGATATTCGATTTGTTATTCATTTTAATGTACCTAAATCAATTGAAAATTATTATCAAGAGACCGGAAGAGCAGGCCGCGATAATTTAGAAGGACATTGTCGTATGTATTACAATTATTCAGATATAGCTAAATTAGAAAATTTAATTAAAGAAAAACCTTATTCAGAGCGCGAAATTATAGCACAGCTTATTCAAGATGTTGTTGCATTTGCTGAAAGTACAACATGCCGAAGGAAGGTCATTTTGCATTATTTTGGTGAGTTATATAAAAATAAAAATTGCGGTAATTGTGATAATTGTAAATCAAAGCATATTGCATATAACGCTGGTGAAGAAGTTCGTGTTGTTCTTAAAGTAATTGCACAATTAGATGAACAATTTAAAATGGATTACCTCATACTAATAATATTAGGATTAGAAAGCGCGGATGTTAGTAGAGCTCATCATCAAAATTTATCAGTTTTTGGAAGCGGTAAACATTTCAATAGTGATCATATATTTTGGATAAACTTGATCAATCAAATGATATTTGATAGCTTACTCACAAAAGATATTGCTGATTATGGGTTACTCAAAATTACCACTTTAGGAAGGAAATTTATGCAGGCTAAAAATAGCTTTACCTTATCTATAAAACAACAACATAAAGATCCAGTTCCAGAGACAAAAGTAAATTTAGTTTTGAATAAAACTTTACTTCATGAACTTAAAGAATTAAGGTCTCATCAAGCAAAAATATTGAAAGTCCCATCTTTTATTATTTTTTCCAATATAGCCCTAGAAGAAATGGCTACACGCTACCCTATTTCACTTGACGAACTTGAAAATTGTAGATGGATTCACAAGGCAAAAGATAAAATAAAAGAATATGGTACCCCTTTTGTTGCATTAATTAATCAATTTATAAAACAAAATAAAATAAAACGACCCGAACAAAAATTTATTAAGCCATCGGTGTATCATACCCCAGATAGAAATCTAATCATTGATTATATTGACAAAAAAACCTCATTAGATATTATTGCACGCAACCGTTCTATGAGTATGTTAATGTTGATTGATGAAATCGAAGAAATTATATACAGCGGTATTCACTTATCCCTAAATTATGCTTTAAAAGAATGGATGAGTAAAGATGATGAACAAGAAATTGTTGATTATTTTATAAAATCAGACGATCCAAGTATTGAACGAGCCATTCAAAAACTGTCGATTATGCAATTTAAAGAGGAGGAAATTAGACTGGTTTTAATTAAATTTATAACCGAGTATAATTAATTAACAAACAAGATAACCCCTATTTAGGCGACTTGCTCATATTAAGACTATCAATTTTTTTGCCACCATTTTTCGGGTGAAATAATAGTTGATGAATTGTAGCTTGGGGGGACCATGGCATTTTATGAAAACGATTTTCAATTGTTAATGATTCACTTTCATAGTTGTTTTTACAACTTACTGCTACAATAGACAATACCAAAAAAAAGGCTACAATCTTATTTTTCATAACGATAAATTAACCATGAAATGTATAATTATTAATTAACATTGACAAACATAAGTTGGTGCAAATTACATTTTTTTTGATATAATCTTTCACTTTGCTATAATAAAAAAGCCATGACAATTATCCCTTTATCTTTACAATAATTGAACTTAAATTTTGGGGTTATACCTCATTATGCGGAACTTCCTACCAAGTACTGAATATATTCCATAATGATGATTATACTACTTTGTTGACTGTTAACATAGTTCAAAGCCTGATCCCCAATTAATTGAGCTCGTTTAGGTGCAGAAATTAATTCCTCTAATATTTTTGTCAGCTCTTCAACAGTATGACATACAACAATCCCATTCATTTTTACCAATTGAACTGCTTCTAAATAGTCTTGATAATGAGGACCTATACAAATCGGTTTACCATAAACGGCCGGTTCTAATACATTATGAACACCCATAGAATCAAACCCACCACCAACATAACATAAATTACCATAATAGTAAAGATATTTTAGAATACCCAATGTATCAATTATCAGCGTATTTTTATTGGTTAATACAGTCATTGTATCATTGTCCGCATCGCGTAAATCAGAGTACAAAATACTATCGGGAAATGATTCCTTACAAATATCAATTTCACCCTTGTTAACTTGATGAGGCACTACAATGAGCAATATTTGTGGATGTTGTCGAGTAATTTTTTTAATAGCTAATAGATCACTCGCCCATACACTGCCGGCTACGATTGTATAGCGATTATTAATAAATTTTTCTACAACCGGTTGTTTAATAAAATTGAGCTGATTATTAATAACCGTATCAAAACGAGTATCACCGGCAATAACAATCTTCTCCTTCAATCCTATTTTTCTTAAGATAGCAGCTGAACGAATATCCTGCACAAATAACCATGTAAAACTATTCAATACTTTTCTATACTCATGACCATACCACTTGAAAAATAACTGTCTTTTACGAAATACTGATGATATCAATATCGAAGAAATACCCATTCTTTTTGCCGTTATAAGATAATAATACCAAAATTCATATTTGACAAATATTATTAGAATCGGATTAACAATCTTTAAAAAAGATTCCGCACGCTTTTTACCATCCATCGGTAAATAAAAAACATAGTCGACAATTCCTTCATCAATTGCTATTTGATAACCGGATGGTGAAAATACCGTTAAAACAATTGTTAAATGGCTGAATTCTTTTAATCGAAAAATTAAAGGTTTTACTTGTTCATACTCACCAAAAGAAGCTACATGTATCCAAATCTTATCTTTGCTACAAACTGATAGATCTAATTGAATTTTTTTTAATAATTTTTTTCTACCATCAATCCATTGCTTAGCCTTTGTGTTCTGATAAGACAACAATTTGACTATTAAAGGATACAAAACCAAAAATAATTTATAAAAGAATCTAAAAATCATGAATCAAAGTTTGAAGGCATTCAAGGATGATAATGAGTTAAATATTATAAATAATAAAATATGTAAGTAATTATTTTATAGTTCCAAAAATTATTCAATCGGTTATCAAAGATAGTAATAAATTGAATGGAACTACACCCTAAAACCTGAATATATCCATAAATTATTAGAGCTAAACAGTTGCTTTTTCAAATGATCATTTCATGTTTTCTAAGGTTATTTTTCTTTCTTTTGTCTTGATACAAAAAAAGAAACAAAGAAAAAACCAAGCCTGCCGTAGAGACGAAGCATGCATCGTCTCTACGGTGAACATCGTTATCAAAAATGGACACTTCGTTCACCTTGTTTTGCAACGCCCTTCCTCTGAGAGCATTCCAACTATATGCTTAACGGTAATAAAGCCAAAAAAGGATATATAAAAGCGTATATATTACAAGTTAAATTTTATTTTGTAGCATGCAATTAATTACTGATTTGAACAATAAAACAAAGTTTAAATCGTAAATTTGCAATCCAATTAAAATTAAATAAACTTGATAGAAAAACAGAGCAAGATTAAAAAAGAAGAAAAAGCAATATTAGTAGCCGTAGGCTCTGATAAGCAACCGCTTCAAGAAATAGAAGAGTATTTAGATGAACTGACTTTTTTAGCAGAGACCGCTGGTGCTATTACTGTAGAACGCATCATTCAAAAACTCCCTCATCCTGATAGCAAAACATATATCGGGAAGGGTAAACTTGCAGAAATAAAAAATTATATCCAAGCTAATCCTGTTGATGTTGTAATATTTGATGATGAATTAAGCGGGTCCCAAATATCAAATATAGAAAAAGAATTACGAGTTAAAATATTAGATAGGAGTGACTTAATACTCGATATTTTTGCAAACCGAGCAAGAACAGCACAAGCTAAAGTACAAGTAGAACTTGCTCAATATCAATACTTATTACCTAGATTAAAAGGTATGTGGCAACATTTAGAGCGTCAAGGTGGCGGAATAGGTTCAAGAGGACCCGGCGAAACAGAAATTGAAACTGATAGAAGAATTGTTAATAACAAAATTTCTATTCTTAAAAAGAAATTAACAATAATAGAACGACAAGTAGCTACACAACGACAAGAACGAAGCGAATTTGTGCGCGTATCACTGGTAGGTTATACAAATGTTGGTAAAAGTACACTGATGAATGTTCTTAGTAAAAGTGATATTTTAGCCGAAAATAAACTATTTGCCACCTTAGACACAACTACGCGTAAAGTGGTATGGAATAACACACCATTTCTACTGAGTGATACGGTTGGATTTATTCGCAAACTACCTCATCACCTTATAGAAAGTTTTAAAACAACTTTAGATGAAGTACGCGATGCTGATATTTTACTGCATGTTGTTGATATAGCACACCCAAAATTTGTAGAGCAAATGTCCGTGGTTAATAAAACCTTGGAAGATATAAAAGCAGTTAATAAAAAAATAATTACTGTTTTCAATAAGTGGGATTTATACGAGTCGCAGTACATAGACCAATGGCTGTTACCCAACATTCAAAATGATGTTAAAAAAGAATTTCAGCTTAGATGGCAACAATCTAATTCCATTGCGACAGTTTTTGTATCAGCGTTTAACAAAACTGATATGCAGGCATTAAAAGTAGTATTTTTAAATGCCGTGCAAGAAATTTATAAAATTCGTTATCCCTATCGAACAACCATGTACTAAGGGGCGTTCTTCAACAAGGGCAATATAATGTACGGTATTGTCCTAACTTAATTTTCTTTACACAAATACTCAAAAGAAAAGCCATCACCAAGCCTATTAAACTTCCAAAAATAATACTCGTCTTTATGAAAGTACAAAATAAGCTAAAACTTGACTAATGATACCTAAACCAAAACAGCAATAAATAAACCGAGCACTCCTAAGAGAATAGCAGTATTGATAAATTGACAATAATAAACCGGTTAGTAGCATAACAATAGGTACTATTAAAAACATAAAATGATAGTGTATATAAACAAAAATGATCGCTGAAAAGAATGTACCCAGGCCAACTATAAAAAAACTGATGTCAAAAAAACTATTTAAAACCAAAACAGCACTAGCAGCAAAAAAAATACCCAAAAAATAAAATTCTAAAACAACGGGTTGGTCATTAAAATTTCTACTGAGATAAAAATACCACCAATAAAAAAATGAGGTAACAATTAACGGAACAATACGCTCTTGCATCGTTTCTAATGCCAAGGTATTAATGGTTAGCTTTAATCGCCACAATATAAAACAAGAGAACATGGGGAAAAAACAGGTTATGAAAAATATACTGAATCCCCTCATGTTCATATCGGCTATTGTTGCATTAGGGAAATCAAAAACAAAGAAAAATCGGAGAATCAAAAAAAAATAAGAGGGTAACAAAAGCGGGTGAAAAAAAAATAAAAACACTTTAAGAATGCTAACAATACTATGATGCCGGGACAATGACCGTGCCTTCTTGCTTACTAAATCTTCTTTATTCATTAGATATTTTTTTACGATGTGCACCCTTGGGAATATTCAATTCCTCACGATAATAAGCAACTGTTCTTTTGATAACCTGAATGCCTCGTTCTTCTAATTTTTTCATTAATTGGGTATCAGAATACGGGGCTTGCTTATCTTCAAGATCAATAATTTCCTTGAGTGCTTGTTTAACTTGATTAATCGTTACATTTTTATTCACGATACCATGGAATTCACTGTATCGTTCCTGAAAAAAAATCTTTAAACTAAAAATTCCATATTCTGTCTGTACATATTTATTGGTAACCACTCGACTAATCGTTGTAGCATCTCGTCCCGATGCTTGTTCAATCTCTTTTAAGAGTAAAGGTTTTATTTTGCTCGCATCACTATTGAATATAAAAAAATCTTTTTGTGCTTCAATAATTGCATGCATTATTCTTAATAAAGTATCTTGTCGTTGTTTTATCAAATCAATAAAGGATCGAGCTGCATCCATTTTTTGCTTAATAAAAGTTAGTGCCTCCTTCTGTTTAGGGGCTTTATCAGTAGCATATTCTTTAACCAACATTTTGTAATGATCGCTCACCGTCAATTTAGGGTCATTAAAACTATTTAAAGAACAGGTAAGCACACCAGCATTATTGAGTACATAAAAATCAGGGATAATTGTTTGTTTTTTTTGGTACATGTTAAATCGATCCCCGCCCGGCTTAGGATTTAGTTTTTGAATAAAAAGAATGCATTGTTTTAATAAATCAGCATCAATACCTAAACTTTTTTGTATCGTTTCAAAATGATTATTGACAAAATCATTAAACAGCTCATCAATAATAGCTAACGCATTAATGGACACCCTATCTTTATGTTCTTTTTTCATGATTTGAATACGCAAACACTCTTGTAAGCTACGGGCACCAATACCATCAGGTTCTAACTCCTGTATTTTTTTTATAACGCGTTCTAAATCTGCTAAAGAAATATCAAGATTTTTCTTAAACATAAATTCATCTTGCAGACTGTGCATATCACGATATAAATAACCGTCCTCATCCAAGCTATAGATGAGATGTTCTGCAATCATTTTGTCTTGTTCCGACAAATCAAGTTCGGGTATCTGTTTTATTAACATGTCCTGAAAGCCTTCAACATCAGGCGTGGGCATTTCATCACTATTACCTATGTGTTTTTCACCCCTACTAATTTTATCTTCTGCTTGTTTTAAGCCATATTCATCATCATCAGCGTATTCTTCAAAATCATCAATCCCTTCTGCCGGCTTTTCATTTTGGGACTCTCCATCATCCGTTAGCTGTTCCCCTTCATCTTTACTTTCATCAGTATCCGTCGAAACTTCAGCTTTATCAATACCACCCTCCACATACTCCAAGGTAGGATTATTCTCTATTTCTTGTTCAATGCGTTGTGCTATATTAGCGGTAGGAATCTGCAAGAGCTTTAATAAAGCTATTTGTTGTGCTGTTAATCTATGTTGTAGCTTTTGCTCTATAGTTTGCGATAAAGCCATAAACAATATTTTCAGGATAAACAAGACGCTATAACTGCAATCATTTTTTTAGCCCGAATTGCAATTTCTTCTTCTTTCCACACTAAACTAATTGCAAAAAAAACAGTACGCGCCATAAGATCATCACTAATACTAAAATTACGGTTCTCTATTTTTTGTAACGATGCAACTTGTAGCGTATTTAAAGGATATAAGCTATGTGCTTTTTTAAAATGCTCCCATTTTTTTAGATAATGCCAATTATTATTATAATAATGAAAACCACCAGCAAAAATATTTTCTAATTTCATTTTTTCAACAACTTTTTCTGTTATTGTTTTGGTAGGAAATATACACCCTAAAAATGTACAACTATTACCGGCCGAGTCGTATATCTTTCTAAACTGCAACTGCGGAATTGTTTGCATGTAATTGTATAATATTTCGTAGTTTTTTCTTTGTATCAACAAAAAGGTATCTATCTTCCTAATTTGAGCAAGCCCTACTGCCGCATGTAACTCACTAATACGGAAATTATTGCCAATAAAATGATGCTGATCAGCACCGCGGTCAACGCCTAAATGATCATGCCCATGATCAGAATAACCATGACATTTTTTATAAATGTCCTCATTATTGGTAACAACTACGCCACCTTCACCACAAGTCATTGTTTTAACAAAGTCAAATGAAAAAACACCGGCATCACCAAAACTGCCTAATGGTTTACCTTTATAAGAAGCAGCCATAGACTGACAAGCATCTTCTAACAACAAAATCTTCTTACGCGTAGCTAAAGCCAATAATTTTTCTATATCCGCCATGGCCCCACACATGTGAACAGGAACTATGCACTTAGTTTGAGCCGTGATAGCTTGCTCTGCTGCAACAGGATTCATGGTCATACTATCATCTATATCTACAAAAACTGGAATAGCCCCAACACTTAGTATCGACTCTACGGTTGCCACAAAAGTAAATGTCGGCACCAAAACTTCATCACCATAGCCTACACCTAAACTTGCTAAAGCTGTTGTTAAAGCAGTAGTGCCACTAGAAGTCAACTGGGCATAACGAACGCTTAACCTTTCTGCGATCGCTACTTCTAATTGCTTGGATTTCCATATATTTTTCCGTTGTGCTTCAAAACCATATCGAAGTAATATACCAGTATCCAATACATCCTGAACCTCTTTCTTTTCTTCATCACCAAACATTTCATAACCAGGCATAAGAATTATTTTTTAGTTGTTAATAAAGTGTAAAGTTACAATATTTAAATACTACTTTCTTTTTATAACTAAATTGTAAACGGATTGAATGTTTGTCTATTTAAAACACCAATAATTTTAATCAACAGTAACGATGAGCACACAGCCCAATCGAACCAATTTATTGGCAATCGGTAAAAAAAATGATCACTTATTTTTTATACCCGCAAGATACAAATGTTGAATAATAGCATCAGCTAACCCAATTTTAGGAACAATAATATTTGTACAATTTGCTGCACGCATGATTTCAATATAAATAGTTAAAGCAGGTACAATAACATCAGCACGATCGCGCCTTAAATTATACTGAACCATCCGTTCATCAACAGATAAAATTGAAAGTTTCTTAAATAACTGATCTAAATGATGTAAAGATAAATTATTCATTTTTTGATCTTTACAAATAGACAAAACCTTATTAATATTCCCCCCCGTACCAATAGCAATTACCCTCATATTTTTTTTTATGCGGGTGCTAATAAATTGTCTCATGTCATTCCACGCTTTTTGATTCACCGAAGATTGAAGAATACGAATGGTGCCAATATCAAATGACTTTTTAAATGCACATGAACCGTGTGCATAATAAGACACTTCCGTACTCCCCCCACCTACATCGATGTAGAGATAAGCTGACCCCTTCGGCAATTTTTCAGCTACATGATTTTCTATCAGCAAACTGGCTTCCTCTTGTCCTGAAATAACATGAATAGGTATTCCTGTTTCTTTCTTTACTTTTTTAATGATCTGTTTAGCATTCCGTGCTTCACGCAACGAACTGGTAGCAACTACATAATATTTTTTAATCTTATATACTTCCAACAAATGTTGATAAGCCTTCATGGTAGCCAACAACATAGCCTGTTTTGATTTTAAAATTTTATGTTTTTCAAAAACATCAAAACCCAAACGAAGCGGTACCCGAACAAACACTAATTTATCAAAATAGGGTTTATCGTCCTTCGTCTTTGTAACCTCCGTAATCAGCAACCGAGCTGCATTACTACCAATGTCAATAGCCGCTAATTTCATAATGAATATTTTTTCTTAACAAGATACTGATATATTTTTTTTTGAGCACGCACCGGGTGTAAATTATTAGAAACAAATTTATTTGATAACGATGTATCTAAGACCCTAGCCTTGACATTATCGGATAACTGGATTTTTAAAATATCCAATAGTTCTTTCTTAACATCCGAATCAAGAATGGGCACGGCCACCTCAAACCGATGTTCTAAATTTCTAAACATCCAATCTGCTGAAGATATATAAACTTTATCCTTATTAACATTTTTAAAGTGCAAAACGCGTGCGTGTTCTAAATATTCATCAACAATACTAATAGCAGTAATGCGTTTCTTAAATGATTGCAATTTTAACGAGTCACAATAGATACTTCTTATAACTAACTGAATATCCACACCTTTTTGTGCAGCTTCAAAGAGTTTTTTAATTAAATCAATATCACTTAAAGCATTCAGTTTTAGTGCAATACCAGCAGGAAGATGCTGACGAACAGCATCTATCTCTTTTTCTATATATTTTTTAAGTTTTATACGCATTTGAAAAGGACTCGTTATAAGCAACCGACAATCCTTTAAAATATTTTTAGCATTTTTCCAATCTTCTAAAGCAGCAAAAACCAAGTGTAAGTCTTCCATAATTATTTTATGGGCCGTAAACAAACAAAAATCAGAATAAACCAAGGCGGTTTTTTCATTAAGATTTCCTGTACTAATGAATCCATATTGTTGCTCTTGATTATTTACTTTTCTTTTAACCAAACATATTTTAGCATGAACTTTTAAGTTTGTTGGACTGATAAACACTTTAATACCTTCTTCTTCCAATACCGATTTCCAATTGAGATTCGCCTCTTCATCAAATCGTGCTTTCAATTCAATAACTACAAAGACTTTCTTTCCATTACGCGCCGCATTGACTAAAGCGTTAATTATTTTAGACTGACTCGATAACCTATAAGCCGTTATTTTAATGGTATGTACATAAGGATCTATGGCCGCTTCTCTTAAAAAATCAATTAATGAATCAAAAGAGTGATAGGGAAAGCTCAGCAAAACATCCCTATCCAATATGACTTCTGTAATCCTATTCGCATTTTTGAATAAATGATGAATCATCGGTTTCTGAACAGTTAGTAGCTTACCTTCTGTAAATACATCCGGAAAATTCATAAAATCTCTAAAGTTATGAATCACGCCACCAGGAATTATATTACTATGCTTATTCATACCCAGCCTATTTTTTAAATAGGCTAATAAATCAGCATCCATGTATTTGTCATATACAAACCGAACCGTAGCACCTTTGCGCCTACCTTTTAATGCCTTTTCTATTTTCTGAACCAAAGGAACCGACAAGTCATTATCAAAATCCATTTCGGCATTCTTGGTAATCTTAAATAAGTACGCTTTAAAGGTATCATAACCAAAAAAAGAAAATATGTTAGGCAAGTTATATCGAATAATATCCTCTAATAAAATGATGTATTGTTTACCCGATTCATTAGGTAGTCGAATAAAGCGATCTACACTGGCGGTTGGTATTTCAATGAGGGCATAATTCTTTTTTTTATCTACATGATCCCCCTTCTTACTCATCACAATACCCAAGTAAATACTTTTATCTTTTAAATACGGCTGAAAAGAAAAACTTTCTAACATGATTGGGATAACATTCACACGAATATGATCCTCAAAATAATCTCTAATGAACTGTTTTTGTGCCTTATTAATGTTTCGATCATTAACAATCCAAACATTTTGTTCTTTCATTTCCTTGACCAATTGCTCCCAAATCTTTATAAACTTCATTTGCTGACTAATCACAACCCTATTAATTTTTTCCAACGGTGATTTAGTTGCTATTCGCTTACCTAAAGTTGCATGATGATGCAACTTATTGTATTCATACATTTTCTGTAAAGTAGGCACCCTTGTTCTGAAAAACTCATCTAAGTTGTTAGAAAAAATACCTAAAAATTTAATCCGATGAAGCAACGAAATATTTTTATCCATCGCTTCCTGCAACACGCGTTCATTAAAAGACAACCAGCTATCATCCCGTTTAACATATAAATCTGAATGATTCATATCATTTTTTACAACAAGATAGCATTTTTAATTCGGTCTTATAGCAAAATCGATTAGTTGCAACATGTTTGCCCATCATTTCGTCATAGAAATACCCGTACAGAATGTACCACAAACTGCAGTAGGAGCACTACCGGCCGAACATGTTACGGAACTACAGTTCCATTTACCTGTATTCGTTATATCACAATCACAGCAAACATATTGTCCATCGGAACGAAGACAATATTGATTTGTATTACCAGTACTAGCATTCCAAATACAACTACCCAAAAAACCAGTACAACTATTACCCCCAGTCATATCTTTTAATTCATTTTTCTTTAAATCATATCTACCAAAAATTTGACCTAAACTCGCTAATTTCTGTTTCATAAATTGTAGTATTTAAATTTTAAAAATATGGGATCGCTTATAAGAGAAATGGATGTGAGACAAAATAAAACAATAGACACACTACTTAGTCGTCCCTTAAAAAGTATTTTCGGGACTTGCTAAAGTTTACAAAAACATTT
>JASGCP010000182.1 GCA_030053995.1 Phycisphaerales bacterium | reverse complement strand
AATCAAATATAAAATGTAACTAACTTACCCACTCATTTCGTCATAGAGCCAAAATAATTTAGCCCGATATATCTGAATCTCTTTCGCCCGCTCTATTTTATTTATTTTAGTGATCGCAAAATCAGGTGCTATATTCAACTTCAACATCGTTTATAGAAAACAGAAAAAATCTTTCTCTCCCATAAGTTTTTTACAAAGTCCCGTTTTTGTTTTAACTTTGCGTACTTTTTACACAAAATTAGTAATACCATTTATATGAAAAATACCAGTATGAATTTTCGTAATTTTAAATCCTGTTTATTCATTGTAAGTATTCTTCTATTTATTACGGGGTGCAAAAAAAAATTTGATGGCATAACACCGCCAACAAGTACACCCGTTGCTAAAGTATTACAGCAAGGCGGTAACATTGTTAGCCAGAAATTAGTCGGTCAATTACAAACAACCGATGTTGTTAATATTTTGAAAAAATATGCTACAAGTTTACCATCTTTTACCCAAACAGCACTGAATAATTTTATTGCTAATAATATTCGATATGCTGTTGATGTATATTCAATTACTTATACGACTACTTTAGCTGATGGGTCTTCAATTGTTGCATCCGGTGCTATTCTTTGCCCACACGGTAGTCAAGCAGTTAGAATGGCTAGTTATCAGCACGCAACTTCTGTAAATAAGGATGATGTACCTTCTAACTATGCTAATTTTGTACCAGGTCAAGGCACTGGTTCCGAGACATATCTAATGGCACTACCTTTTGCAGCTGATGGGTATGTTGTTTCTTGTCCCGACTATGTTGGCTTTGGCTCGACCTATGGTAAAGTAGAGAGTTATGTATCAAAGCAAAGTATAACAAATACCTTTGATATGTTACAAGCAACAAAAGAGTTTGTCAAACAACAAAATATATCGCTACGGGATGACTCAATAGCTATTTATGGTTACTCAGAAGGGGGGTATATGAGTTTGGGATTACATCAAATGATCGAAGCACAAACGCAGTGGCCAGTGAGTTTGGATTTTGCAGGTGCCGGCCCTTATGACATTAAGAGTATGACGGATTCTGTATTTAATTCAAAGGCTATCCGTGGTGGCTGGAATTTTATGGGTACTTATGCATTAGCATTATATTCATTATTAGAATATTATCCCCTACCATCACTCAATATCTATAGTGTTATTAATCAGCCTTATGCCGATAATTTATTGAAGACTAGCACAATATCGTGGCCGGTTATTAATAGGAATATGACCAATGACACTCCAGCTGTTTTTTTCACAAAGAGTTTTATTGAAGGGATCAAAAATAATACCGGTAATTTTGTGGCATTTAACCAACTATTGTACGCTTCAAATGTGTATAATTGGAAACCAAAATACCCCGTAACTTTTTTTACAGGTTCATTAGATAATTTTGTATTTTCTAGCAATTCTGATAGTGCCTACCAAGCTATTAAAAGAAATGGTGGCAATTATATCCCTTTAGATAATAATTATCTTTATATCTATCCAAATGTTGATCACTTTTCAGGATTCAATATCTACATAGGTTATCTGTATAATAAATTTGCACTAAAGGCAACGGTTGCACATAATTAATATCTTTTACTAATCTCTGCTCCGCATCTGTAAAAAGTCTTCCTGTTTATTTATTCTTTTAATTTATATAGTTTATGAGGTTTACTACGCTTAATTCTAATTTATTTCTTTGTTTTATTGGCTTGTTTTTTATTGTTGCACCGTGTTGTAAGAAGAATAATAATGTACAACAAGCAACCAGCACTATTGTTAGTCAGAAATTAGTTAAGCAATTAAATACTTCGGATGTTATTAATACTTTGAAGTTATATCTGCCCATTTTACCAGAGTCAACTAAAAAAGCACTCAATAGTTTTATTGCTAAAGATATTAAATATGCCGTTAATGTCTATTCAATTACCTATACTACGACTTTGGCGAATGGTTCTTCAATCGTTGCATCAGGAGCTATTTTTTGCCCGCAGGGTAGTAAAGCACTTCGATTAGCTAGTTATCAGCATTCAACAACTACCGATATGGGTGATATCCCATCTAATTATGGCAATATTATACCGGGTGGCAATAAAGGGGCTGAAGCAACTTTGATGGCTCTGCCTTTTGCAGCTAATGGGTATGTTGTTTCTTGTCCCGATTATATTGGCTTTGGCTCAACCTATGGGAAAGTAGAAAGTTATATAACAAACCAAACCATAACAAACACCTTTGATATGTTGCAAGCAACAAAAGAATTTATCAAACAGCAAAATATATCGTTAAATGATGACTCAATAGCTATTTACGGTTATTCAGAAGGGGGCTTTGCAAGTTTAGGTTTACACAAAATGGTTGAAGCTCAAACCCAATGGCCAGTGAGTTTGGATTTTTCCGGATCAGGACCTTATGACATTAAGGGTATGCTTGATTCAATTTTAAATCTAACGGCGATTCCCGGTAAGTATTCTTGGAATTTTATGGCGACTTACGGATTAACTTTGTATTCATTATTGTCGTATTATCAGCTACCAGCGTCTTTAAATATTGAGGGTATGATCAACCAGCCATGGCTTAAGAATTTATTGCAATCAAATACAATATTGTGGCCTTATACACCGAGTAACCTAACGAATGATACGCCTTCTATATTTTTTAAAAGTGCTTTTATTGATGGGATAAAAAACAATACTGGTGATTTTGGTGCACTCAATCAATTACTAAAGGCTACGGCGGTTTATAATTGGAAACCCCAATATCCAGTAACTTTATTTGCTGGTTCAATAGATAGTTTTGTGTTTACTACTAACGCCGATAGTGCTTATAATGCTATTACTCGTAATGGTGGGAAATATATCCCTTTGGATGTTGCTAATAATTACAATTATATCTATCCCGGGGCTGATCATTTTTCCGGATTTTTAATATACCTCGAGTATCTGTATAATAAATTTGCACTCAATGCAAATGCTATGCTTGTGAAACTAAACAATTAACCATTAATGAAATATGGCTCTATGACGAAAAGGTGGGTAAAATGTTAGAAATTTGATGACTTTAAAAATAATAATTTAATATTTTATAAGGTCATTTTTCTTTCTTTTGTCTTGATACAAAAGAAAGAAACAA
>JASGCP010000057.1 GCA_030053995.1 Phycisphaerales bacterium | reverse complement strand
CATTTTTAAAGTCATCAAACTTCTAACATTTTACCCCCCTTTTCGTCATAGAGCCAAATATTAGGCTTTTTAAAATTGGTTATAATTATCTTATAAACAAGCTGATTATTAGGGTTTTATTGTGTTTAATTTTCAACTACTTTAATTTTTAATTATTTAATACAATTTAATCGTAAATTGAATAGAGCATGCTGTGTTAGCTTGTTTTTTTCTTTTTTCTTATGATAATTCGAATAGTATATAAGATTAGGCATTTGTTAATATATCTATTGGTATGTGTATCATACCTATCTGTTGCACAGACATATATCATTCGTGGTAAGATCGTTGACGATAGTACAGGAAAAGTATTACCCTTTACCAATATTGAAATTAATAAAGAAGTTGTGCAATCCAATGACAGTGGTTATTTTAATCTCGTTATACCCTATAGTAAAATAGAGAAATTATCACTGAAGGATACGGTGTTACCTACAATCATTGATAGAATTGGTTATAAAAAGAAGGTTGTGTATCTTCCTATTATTGATACACGAGATTCTACACTCGTCGCAAGTGGTCAAATACCTATGATTATGCTTACTAAAGCAGTAAAAAACATTAATGAAGTGGTGGTGGTTGGTTATGGCTCAGTAGATAAAGATCGATTAACTGGTTCAGTTAGTACGATAAAGAATAATGTAGTTGGTGGCACCCCTTTAAGTATTGATCAACTAATGCAGAATAAAGCTGCTGGCGTTCAAATATCAACCGCTAACGGAACGCCAGGCAGTGCTATCTCAATTACAATTAGAGGTCTGTCTAGTTTAAATAATAACGGTAATGGTAATGCCCCATTGATTGTTATTGACGGCGTACCAATTTATGGGATTGATCAATTGTCCAATACAACAACTTTTGCAAGTCCACAGTCCGGCATCGGTGGTAACGGACCAACTGCAAATTCTTCTGTTATGCCTAATAACTCTTTCGAGCAAAATCCCTTAGCATCTTTAAACCCCGATGACATTGCTAGTATTGAAATTTTAAAAGATGCCTATGCTACAGCGATTTATGGTAGTCGTGGTGCCGCCGGGGTTATTTTAATTACAACAAAGAGGGGGTCTGTACAAAAAACAACCATTAATGCACAAGTATCTACTACTATTCAAACCCCAATAGGTTTGCCAAAAGGTCTCATGAATGGGGATCAATATGCTAGTTTTTATACAGCATTTTATGATAGCCTTAAAAATAGAAATATTAGTCCCTATTGGCCACCTGCTAATTCTAATTTTCCAAAGGGTATTAATACAAATTGGTTGAAAAATGTTATTAGACCCGCGGTGGGCATAGATGCATCTATTGATATTAGTGGTGGTAATGAGAAATTACGGTATTATGTTAGCGGGGCATATAATAAAACACAATCGTATATTGTTAATAATGATTTTCAAAGAGTTGCTACAAGAGTAAATTTAGATGGCAAGGTTAATAATCATTTTAGTTTGGGTATTTCTGTTCAGGTTAGTTATACCAATAATAATGCAATTAATGCCGGTACCATTTATTTTCAGGCAGTGCAAAAAGCCCCGAATTTGCCAATTTATGACGCGTCCGGTCAATACCTATGGCGTTATGGGAATAATCCAAGTGGTAATAGTTCTGATGTTAATCCTTTGGGTATCGCTTATACCGGAAAAAACTATATCAATAATTTTAGAACAACAGGTAATTTTTATTTGGAGTATAAAATTGTACCATGGCTAAATTTTAGAACTGAATTTGGGGTTGACTTATTAACCACGATAGCGTATAGTCGTTTAATAGATAAACCAAGTAACCCCGGTGGATTAGCACAACAGACCACTAATCTTAATTTTAGATATGTAAGCAATAATGTGCTAACAGCGGATAAAAAATGGGGGCACCAACACGCACTGAATGTTATTGTGGGACAAAGTTTTGAACAATCAACACAAAATAGTAGCTCATTTGCAGGGGTCGGTTTTTTAAATGATAATATTTTAAGTATTCAGTCCGCCAATACGCGCTCACTACTTAGTGCTATTAATCAGCGCTGGGCCTTATTATCCTATTTTACGCGGGCTAATTATACTTTTTTAGAGCGTTATATTGTGGGCATTACATATCGGGTTGATGGCTCATCTTTATTTTCTGCTAATAATCGCTTTGTTGGTTTTCCGTCTATATCTGCTGGTTGGATCCCGAGTAATGAATCCTTTTGGGCACGCCTCCCTTTTATCAATAGTTTAAAAATTAGAGGGAGTATTGGGTTTTCCGGAACCGATGGCGGCATTGGATTTTATGGGCAACAAGGGCAATTTGCCCCTACCCCTAATAATGATTCTTATGGTAATATTGGTGTTATTGGTGCCGTACAACCTAATAACCCAAATATTAAGTGGGAAAAAACAACAACTATTGATGGGGGTATTGATGTTTCATTTTTTCAGAATGATAGAATAACAATGACCCTTGATGTTTATAGTAAAGATACGAAAGGGGCTATTTTACAATCACCCTTACCTAGCTTTTTAGGTTTTGCATCGGTATTACAAAATGTAGCAGAAATCAGGAATGCCGGATTTGAATGCTTGATTAAAACAAAAAATATAACTACCAGCAAATTTTCTTGGACGAGCTCCATAAATTTTGCAACAAACAAGAATACAATTGTACAATTGTCTTCAGCTTATTCTACATTTTTGTCTCAATTTTCTAATGCACAAGGCGGCGCTAATGCTTATCAATATTGGGTTGTTGGAAAATCGGCCAGTGCCTTTAATCTTTTTAACTGGGGTGGTATTGATAAAAAAACAGGAAATCCAATATGGATTGGTGCAGATGGTTCTCAATACACGCTACCTATTAGTGTTGTATTTGAGAACGATGCCCAATTATTAGAAGCACAAAGACAATATTTTGGCGATGCCCTACCTAAATTATTTGGTGGCTTTGAAAATGATTTTAAATTTCATAATTTTGAATGCTCTATATTTTTTTCTTTTTCTATCGGCAATAAATTATTTAATGGCACAAAATCGAGCCTGTATGGTTATACGAGTACTTCCGCCAATAATCTTAGTACGGATTTATTAGATTATTGGCAATCCCCCAACAGTAATACCAATATCCCAGCACTAATTAATAACTCTAATTTAGTTAGTACTTTTGGCGGTTATTCTATAACAGATTATACCGTTTCACAATATATTTCCCGCTTTTTAGAAGACGCATCGTTTTTAAGGCTTAAAAACTTAACAATAGCATATAATTTACCAAATAAAGTTATGGCTCGGTTACATTTAAAACAGGTGTCTTGTAGATTTTTTATCGAAGGTACTAACTTATTCACAATTACCCGATATACCGGTGTTGATCCTGAAGTTTCTGCTAATGGTTCTAATGCATTAGTCGCAGGTTATGATGGTCTTTCTTTACCCAACCCGCGAACATTTAGATTTGGTATTAAAATAGGTGTATAATATAATGTGTAAGATGATCAATAAAAAAAGGCTATGTATTTTGGGGTGTTTAACGATACTCTTGCTGATCGGCACGGGGTGCTCAAAGTTACTCGACTTACCACCAGAGAATGTTTTTACACAGGACGAGATTCTTAACTCACCAAATGGGGCATTAGCTTTACTTTCCGATGCTTATTTTAAAGCCCAGAATGCAACCGTTGCTGATAATGATGGCTTTGGCACGGGGGGGCTTGCTTATGTTATTGGCGATTTTGCTACAACGATAGCTGACATTAATAGTTCATCAGTGTATAATTACTTTTATGCAGGTGCTATGTTGAATACGAATACTTCAGCAGCATCTATTTGGGGGGGGTATTATTCTTCTATTAATGAATGTAACTTAATTATTAATCAATTACCTAATTCTACCGGTGTTCCTGCTAATTTAAAGTCTCAGTACATAGCAGAGGCTAAGTTTGTTAGGGCATTTAATTATTTTAGTCTATTAAAATTATATGGCAACGGAGCATTATCCGGTAACTTAAATGGATTGGGCGTTATTCTTAGACTACAGGAATACGAAGGTTATTCACCCAGTGATAACCTTCCGCGTAGCACCAATGCACAAGTCTATAGTCAAATACTTAAAGATTTGAGTAGTGCTGCATCAGTGTTGGCTAATAACCCTGACCCCAGTAATACAACATCTTTTAGATATCGGGCACAGCGTGTTACCTGCTACGCACTTGCAAATAGGGTCGCCCTGTATATGCGTGATTGGTCAAATGCAATAGCTTATAGTGATAGTGTATTTAATAATCTTTCTAGTAATTATATTTTAGAATCTTCCCCTTTTAATGTTTTTCCTAATAATGCTGCACTCTTAAATGATATTCCTATTAGTTCTGAAGTGATATTTACTTTCCCAATTAGTTATAACAGCAACTTAACTGCCATTCACAATGTTTTGTATTATTTTAAAACAGTTATATGGGCAGACGCTAATTTTGTTAATAGTTATCGAATGTTTGACATCAGAAAAGATTCAATGTTTTTTGCAGGCTCCCCATTTGGACCAGAACAATTGGTTTGTCCAACTAAATTTTCATCGAATGGCCTTCGTGACAATGCAGTGATACTACGCTTAGCTGAAGTATATCTTAATAAGGCAGAAGCATTGGTGCAAAGTACACAAGCAATTAATTCAGATGCGATTGACTTATTAAATATGATTCATCAGCGTGCATTCCCTACAGGATACAAACCATTACCATATACTATTAATAGCTTTGCAAGTTCAACTGCCTTATTAGATACTATTTTGCAAGAAAGAACATGGGAATTAGCATTTGAAGGTCATGACTTCTTCGATAAAATTAGATACAACAAGGCTCCTAACCCGAACCTTAATAATCCTAATAAGTGGGTATTTCCTATCCCACAAGGCGATATTATTTTCAATAAAAATCTTGTTCAAAATCCAGGGTACTAAATTTTTTATACTTGCTGGTCTTTGCTTATATGATCAGTGTTATATCAAAAAATTACCGGATATTGCTGAAAAGAGTATTTGAATCCAAAACCCATTTTCGTAAAACAAAAAATAATATTCTTGAAAAAGTAAATTAAACTTAACATTACTGAAGTTTGCTTAGCATACTCTATATATGAATTATCTTAAAAGTATTACAAACAATGATTTTTATAGATATTGTATATGTAGCTTAAACAATGTAACCTTCAGTAACTTATTCAAAAATTGGCTAAAAAGTATTATTTCTAAATAAATCTCTGAATGATATGATAAAATTTTTACACATTCCTTTGGTTATTGCTTTGTTTTTTTTTACCCATCAAGTTTGGGGACAAGAGGACTATACTATCAAAGGCCAACTTCTAGCAAGAGTTATTGGTAATCCTGTAGCAGGTGCTACCCTTAATATTAAGGGGACACAATACGGAGCAATATCCGACAACGAAGGTAATTTTTCATTTAAGGCACCTGTTAAAATCCCTTTCGTTATAGAAATTAGCTCTTTGGGTTACATTGATAGAACTATTAAAGTAGAAGAACCCTCGCAATTAAATAAATTGTTGATACGGTTAGATCAGAATTATCAGACAGGCGAAGACATTGTTGTTTCAGCTTCTAGAATTAAAGAGAAATTATTGCAAAGTCAGGCAAGTATTGAACGCATCGGAGCTAAAGCTATTGCAAACTCTGGTGGGTTTGATTACTATAATTCACTTTCGAATTTTAAGGGTATTTCTACGGTTAATTCTAGCTTAAATTTGACTTCATATTCTTCAAGAGGTTTTGCTGGGATAGACAATTATCGGTTGAATCAATTTTACGATGGAATGGATAACTCATCAGCAGCACTAAATTATCCTTTGGCAACCCTAATATCATCATCCGAATTGGATGTTGATAATATTGAATTTTTACCCGGTGCAGCCTCTGCTCTATATGGTTCTGGTGGAACAAATGGTACGATCTTAATTACCAGTAAAGACCCTTTTAAAAGTACTGGTTTTAGTTTTATCGCGAAACAAGCAATCAATAATGTAGGCATACCGGCAGTTAATGACTATGTTAATAGAGTTAATTCACCTTCGAGTTTACAAACTTGGGAAGCTCGTTATGCCCATAAATTTGGCGACAAACTTGCTTTTAAAATTGGGGTTGGTTATACCACCGGAAGAGATTGGCAATCAACGGATTCCACGGATATAGGAGTAGTTGTTAACCCAACTTCTTCGGGCTATGTGTCAAAACCAGGTGGCACAAGAGCTAATGACCCAAACTATAACGGGCTTAATGTCTATGGGGACGAGGTTTCTTTAGGGCTTCAGTCTTTTGCACAAGCAACCAGAACGCAGGTAATGAATCTCACTAACAAAATACCAAACCCGCTTAATCCTTCTCAATCGCTTTGGAGTTTTATCGATGCAACAATTGCTCAATCTGCCGTTCCAGGTTCAAATTATCAGGCTATTTATAGTGCTTTCCAAACGCTCATTGCCAACCTGCCTGCTCAATACCAAGCATTGGGGGCTCAGTTACTATCTGTATTACCTAGTCTCTTAGCTACGGCTAATCCTGGACAGGCAAACCCTTTTAATGTTTATGGTAATCAAAGTGTTAGTAGAAATGGATACGACGAAAAGTATCTTCAAAATTATAAGAACTATAATTTAAAGGCTAATGCTTCTATTTACTACAATATCACACCAAAATTACAATTGATATTAGAAGGTGCTGTCGCCACCTTTGGCTCGGCTTCTACAGCTGGTGATCGATTTAGTTTACAAAGGGTATTCGAAACGCAAGATAAAATAGAATTAAAATCTGATGATTGGTTTGCTCGGGTTTATACAAATAATGAAGTTTTGCCTCCAGGTTATAGCTATGGTGATATTTTAACAGCATCGGGCGTCAATAATGCTTGGAAATCTAATACAACTTGGTTCTCTGATTATTCAAATCTTTATTTTGTTGCCAAATCATCAGGGGTAATTGTTAATGGTGTTACTATTACAAATCTAACCAACCAACAAGCCGATGAATTTGCAAGATATGGAACTTTGAATGGACAAAAAGCTACCGCAAACTTAACCGGTGCTAATTTGCCTACTTATGCTCAAAATGGTGCCATTGACCCTAATAGTCAGCAGTTTAGAAATTATTTTGACTCGATTACAAAGATTAATATACAGAATGGGGGAGCAGGAATATCAGTTAAGTCGGCTTTTTATGATGCTTCAGGACAATATGACTTCAAAAAAATTGTTAAGGTGGTGAGCATTTTAATAGGTGGTAATTTTAGAGTCTATCGTATTAATTCTAGTGGTACTTATTTTAATGATGCACTAAAACCTATAACTTATGTTCAAGGGGGGGCTTTTGTAGAATTGAAAAAGTCGTTTTTTAATGAGTTGTTAAATCTTACGGGCATTGTTCGATACGACAAAAATCAGAATTTCAAAGGTCGTTTTACACCGAGAGTGAGTGCTAGTTTAAGAGTGGCCCCTAATCAGTTTTTACGATTCTCTTTTCAAACAGGTTACCGGTTCCCTTCAAATCAAGATCAGTATATCAATTTGCGTAGTGCCGGTGCTTATCAAATTGGTGGATTACAATCTGTTTATGATTATTATAATTTTAAAGATTATCCTATTTACACCAGTCAAAGTGTGC
This sequence comes from Phycisphaerales bacterium, assembly GCA_030053995.1. Taxonomy (GTDB): domain Bacteria; phylum Bacteroidota; class Bacteroidia; order Chitinophagales; family Chitinophagaceae; genus JASGCP01. The sequence goes on along the minus strand of JASGCP010000057.1, from coordinate 5,927 downwards.
AAGCATATAGGGATAGTTTCACAACATCAGGAAAGATTGATCCTAGTTTGTTAAAAGTACTCGAAATCCCTACCCTTAAACCTGAATCCTCTATTTCTTTTGAAGTAGGATATAGAGCAGCATTAGTGGAAAAACGATTGTTAATTGATGTTTATGGTTATTTTACGCGTTATACGAATTTAATTACACGATATCTTGTAGGGGTGCGTGCAGCGGGTGATCCTACTAAACAAAGTGCTGGTGCCAAAGATTCTGCTTTGTTAAATTCTTTAAGTTCTCAGGCTTTTTCACTTGTTTCTAATAGTCCAACGCCCATTAATACCATTGGCTTTGGTGTTTCTGCACAATATACTTTTCCTTACAATTATTTATTATCGCTTAATGTAACGAGTGATCAGCAAATTAATGTGCCCGCTAATTTATTTACTTACTATAATGCCGCACCTTATCAAGCTAATTTGAGTATTTCTAATATCAATGTTTGGCATAATATTGGTTTTGGTCTTACACTTAGATGGCAAGATGCAGTTGACTTTCAAAGTAGTTTCGCTAATGGTCTTGTTCCAGCCTACACTACTTTGGATGGCTATTTGTCATATCATTTCCCATCTATTAAGAGTATTATTAAAATCGGTGGCTCTAATTTGGTGAACAAGTATTATAAAACGCAATATGGTGGTGTTAATGTTGGTGGTTTATACTATGCTAGTTTTGCCTTTAATGTTTTGTAAACTTTAATGTTGTGTGTCTTAACCCAACTTGCTAAAATAATATGTTTAAGTTTGTGATAATCAGGTACTTATTTTTTTGCAAATTATTACAATATTTTAAAAAACCGTTTACACACTTTTTTGAACAGTACCGTACTTGCTTGTCTTTGCTTATATGATCAGTGTTATATCAAAAAATTACCGGCTATTGCTTAAAAGAGTATTTGAATCCAAAACCCATTTTCGTAAAACAAATAATATTCTTGAAAAAATATAAATTTAACATTAAATTAAGTAACTTATTCAAAAATTGGCTAAAAAGTATTATTTCTAAATAAATCTCTGAATGATATGATAAAATTTTTACACATTCCTTTGGTTATTGCTTTGTTTTTTTTTACCCATCAAGTTTGGGGACAAGAGGACTATACTATCAAAGGCCAACTTCTAGCAAGAGTTATTGGTAATCCTGTAGCAGGTGCTACCCTTAATATTAAGGGGACACAATACGGAGCAATATCCGACAACGAAGGTAATTTTTCATTTAAGGCACCTGTTAAAATCCCTTTCGTTATAGAAATTAGCTCTTTGGGTTACATTGATAGAACTATTAAAGTAGAAGAACCCTCGCAATTAAATAAATTGTTGATACGGTTAGATCAGAATTATCAGACAGGCGAAGACATTGTTGTTTCAGCTTCTAGAATTAAAGAGAAATTATTGCAAAGTCAGGCAAGTATTGAACGCATCGGAGCTAAAGCTATTGCAAACTCTGGTGGGTTTGATTACTATAATTCACTTTCGAATTTTAAGGGTATTTCTACGGTTAATTCTAGCTTAAATTTGACTTCATATTCTTCAAGAGGTTTTGCTGGGATAGACAATTATCGGTTGAATCAATTTTACGATGGAATGGATAACTCATCAGCAGCACTAAATTATCCTTTGGCAACCCTAATATCATCATCCGAATTGGATGTTGATAATATTGAATTTTTACCCGGTGCAGCCTCTGCTCTATATGGTTCTGGTGGAACAAATGGTACGATCTTAATTACCAGTAAAGACCCTTTTAAAAGTACTGGTTTTAGTTTTATCGCGAAACAAGCAATCAATAATGTAGGCATACCGGCAGTTAATGACTATGTTAATAGAGTTAATTCACCTTCGAGTTTACAAACTTGGGAAGCTCGTTATGCCCATAAATTTGGCGACAAACTTGCTTTTAAAATTGGGGTTGGTTATACCACCGGAAGAGATTGGCAATCAACGGATTCCACGGATATAGGAGTAGTTGTTAACCCAACTTCTTCGGGCTATGTGTCAAAACCAGGTGGCACAAGAGCTAATGACCCAAACTATAACGGGCTTAATGTCTATGGGGACGAGGTTTCTTTAGGGCTTCAGTCTTTTGCACAAGCAACCAGAACGCAGGTAATGAATCTCACTAACAAAATACCAAACCCGCTTAATCCTTCTCAATCGCTTTGGAGTTTTATCGATGCAACAATTGCTCAATCTGCCGTTCCAGGTTCAAATTATCAGGCTATTTATAGTGCTTTCCAAACGCTCATTGCCAACCTGCCTGCTCAATACCAAGCATTGGGGGCTCAGTTACTATCTGTATTACCTAGTCTCTTAGCTACGGCTAATCCTGGACAGGCAAACCCTTTTAATGTTTATGGTAATCAAAGTGTTAGTAGAAATGGATACGACGAAAAGTATCTTCAAAATTATAAGAACTATAATTTAAAGGCTAATGCTTCTATTTACTACAATATCACACCAAAATTACAATTGATATTAGAAGGTGCTGTCGCCACCTTTGGCTCGGCTTCTACAGCTGGTGATCGATTTAGTTTACAAAGGGTATTCGAAACGCAAGATAAAATAGAATTAAAATCTGATGATTGGTTTGCTCGGGTTTATACAAATAATGAAGTTTTGCCTCCAGGTTATAGCTATGGTGATATTTTAACAGCATCGGGCGTCAATAATGCTTGGAAATCTAATACAACTTGGTTCTCTGATTATTCAAATCTTTATTTTGTTGCCAAATCATCAGGGGTAATTGTTAATGGTGTTACTATTACAAATCTAACCAACCAACAAGCCGATGAATTTGCAAGATATGGAACTTTGAATGGACAAAAAGCTACCGCAAACTTAACCGGTGCTAATTTGCCTACTTATGCTCAAAATGGTGCCATTGACCCTAATAGTCAGCAGTTTAGAAATTATTTTGACTCGATTACAAAGATTAATATACAGAATGGGGGAGCAGGAATATCAGTTAAGTCGGCTTTTTATGATGCTTCAGGACAATATGACTTCAAAAAAATTGTTAAGGTGGTGAGCATTTTAATAGGTGGTAATTTTAGAGTCTATCGTATTAATTCTAGTGGTACTTATTTTAATGATGCACTAAAACCTATAACTTATGTTCAAGGGGGGGCTTTTGTAGAATTGAAAAAGTCGTTTTTTAATGAGTTGTTAAATCTTACGGGCATTGTTCGATACGACAAAAATCAGAATTTCAAAGGTCGTTTTACACCGAGAGTGAGTGCTAGTTTAAGAGTGGCCCCTAATCAGTTTTTACGATTCTCTTTTCAAACAGGTTACCGGTTCCCTTCAAATCAAGATCAGTATATCAATTTGCGTAGTGCCGGTGCTTATCAAATTGGTGGATTACAATCTGTTTATGATTATTATAATTTTAAAGATTATCCTATTTACACCAGTCAAAGTGTGCAAGCATATAGGGATAGTTTCACAACATCAGGAAAGATTGATCCTAGTTTGTTAAAAGTACTCGAAATCCCTACCCTTAAACCTGAATCCTCTATTTCTTTTGAAGTAGGATATAGAGCAGCATTAGTGGAAAAACGATTGTTAATTGATGTTTATGGTTATTTTACGCGTTATACGAATTTAATTACACGATATCTTGTAGGGGTGCGTGCAGCGGGTGATCCTACTAAACAAAGTGCTGGTGCCAAAGATTCTGCTTTGTTAAATTCTTTAAGTTCTCAGGCTTTTTCACTTGTTTCTAATAGTCCAACGCCCATTAATACCATTGGCTTTGGTGTTTCTGCACAATATACTTTTCCTTACAATTATTTATTATCGCTTAATGTAACGAGTGATCAGCAAATTAATGTGCCCGCTAATTTATTTACTTACTATAATGCCGCACCTTATCAAGCTAATTTGAGTATTTCTAATATCAATGTTTGGCATAATATTGGTTTTGGTCTTACACTTAGATGGCAAGATGCAGTTGACTTTCAAAGTAGTTTCGCTAATGGTCTTGTTCCAGCCTACACTACTTTGGATGGCTATTTGTCATATCATTTCCCATCTATTAAGAGTATTATTAAAATCGGTGGCTCTAATTTGGTGAACAAGTATTATAAAACGCAATATGGTGGTGTTAATGTTGGTGGTTTATACTATGCTAGTTTTGCCTTTAATGTTTTGTAAACTTTAATGTTGCATGTCTTAAAATTTTGCTAAACTTACAATAAGTGTTAATTGTTTACTATTATCTTTAGCCCATCAGCTATATATGTCAAAAATATTGATTGCCGATAGTGGTTCTACAAAGTGTCATTGGTCAATAGTATTTAATGGGAAGCCTCAATTTTTTACCGCCCCTGGTATTAGTCCTTACTTTTGTACAAAGGAGGAAATTGATAAGGTTATAAAAAAATTACGATTTTATAAATCTGCTCAGGATGTTGACCATGTTTATTTCTATGGAACTGGACTTGCTCATTTAACGCATGCAAGGGTGATAAAAAAAGTATTAGCACTACATTTTAAAAAGGCAAAAATTTATGTTGGTACAGACATGGAAGCCGCTGCGTATGCTACCAGCTACAAAAAAAAAAGTGTTGTTAGTATTTTAGGTACGGGTAGCAATTGTGCATTGTATGATGGAAAAAGAGTAATGCGAACTAGAAATGGTTTAGGTTTTATTCTTGGTGACGAGGGTAGCGGTGCTTATCTTGGGAAAATATTGATACAAAACTTTTTGAATGGTTTAATGGACCCAGTCTTAGCAAATAAATTTAGAAAAATATATAAGCATAAGTTGGATCGGGCTTGTATTTTGGATTCTGTTTATAAAAAACCTTTTCCCAATCGTTATTTGGCTAGTTATGTATCTTTTTTGGCTGATAATATTGAACATCCAGCAATCAGTAGTATGGTACAGCAGTGTATTCGTGATTTTTTTGAGAAGCATTTATTAAGTTATAAGGAATCCTTTACAATTCCAATACATTTTGTTGGTGGGGTAGCTTACCAATTTCAAGATACAATCAAGTCAATTGCTTCTGGTTACCACATGACAATAGGCAATATTCTTAAGGACCCAATGAAAGGTTTAATAGACTATCACACAAATTAATATAGGGGACTTCTAAAAACTTAACAATTTAATTTTCAATTAACTGTACTATATTTGTGGCATAAAAACAAGAGATATATGTCACAAAAATTTAAAGCGAGTGGTAATAGAGGTTTTTTTGACAATGATTTGCAACTAAAAAGATTATCTATGATTGGTAATCCATTAGAAGTAATAAGTAAGGTGATTGACTTTGAAGAATTTCGAACTTTATTAGAAAACGACTTGCTTAACACTAAGAAAAAAAATAGAGCTGATGATCACCCTTATGATTATGTGATGATGTTTAAAATCATAATTCTACAACGGTATTACGGCTTAGGCGACCAACAAGTAGAATATCAAATTATAGATAGAATTAGCTTTAAAAAATTTTTAGGGTTATCCTCAGGCGACAAAATTCCAGATGAGAAAACGGTATGGGCATTTAGGGAAGAGCTAACACAATCAGGGTTAATAGAAAAACTTTTCGAACACTTTACATCGTTTTTAGAGAAAAAGGGATTGATATTTGAAGAAGGGAAAATAATTGATGCAAGCTTTACCTTAGCACCGCGACAACGCAATACAAAAGAGGAGAATGAAATAATTAAAGAAGGGAAAGGTGACACTTTGTGGAATGATAATCTTCATAAAAAAAGTCATAAAGATATAGATGCACGCTGGACAAAGAAGCACGGTGAAACTTTTTTGGCTATAAGAACCATGCCAAAGTAGATAATAAAACCAAACTCATAAATAAATTCGCCGGCTCTATGACGAAATGAGTGGGTAAGTTAGTTACATTTTATATTTGATTACCG
>JASGCP010000056.1 GCA_030053995.1 Phycisphaerales bacterium | reverse complement strand
TGGTAGCGATTGGATATAACTTGCTTGCTTCTTTACAATTTTAGCATCGCTACCATTCGCTTTCTTTGATATATTCGCCTCTGCCCATTTTCGATAGCTACTTCGTTTGCCTTGTTTTGCAACGCTCTTCCTCTGAGGGCGTTTTGCCTATATCCTCAACGATAATCAAATATAAAATGTAACTAACTTACCTACTCATTTCGTCATAGAGCCATAAATGTAGCATCATTAAAGAAACTATAATCAAGGTTCTTGTAAGAGTGTCCGCATGTCTTCCTGTAGCTCCTTCATGTCTTTTTTGTTGTAACTATCATATACCCCGCCTCGTACCCTTCCTTGTTTATCAACTAAAGCCACAAATTGAGAATGAATAAAATCATCATCGATGTTGGCAACGATATTTTTAGGATCATCAATCCCAAAACTAAAACGAGCCAAACTATACAAACTATCTTTTCGCCCCGTTATAAAAAACCATCTGGTCGTATCTACACCTAATGATTGAGCATACAGGCTTAATTTATCAGGTGTGTCATGTTGCGGATCACAAGTAAAAGAAACAAATAATACTTGAGGCGTTTTATAAAAACGGGTATAAATGTCTTTTAAAGTGGCATTCATCTTAGGACATACGCTCTGGCAAGTAGTAAAAAAGAAATTAACAACACATACTTTACCGAGCATATCTTTGTTGGTAAACGGACGACCACGCTCATCAGTCAATTTAAAATCTTCAACATAGCCTTTAGACTTCAAGGGCGATTCGGACAGTATGTTGGTGTTGAAATAAAGCAACAACCAAAAAATAAGAATTAAAACAATAATACTAATTAAGGCTACCGCTATTTTTTTTATATACATCAAAATTCTATTTCAAATGTGAACAATTTACACTACCACTACCAAACAATTCTTTTTTTATAGATAAAATTAATTGTTCTATAGTCATCACCCTAAAAATTTAATTCAACCTCATTGTCCCAATTGCTTTTAACCGTAAATTTTTCTGCCAAACCCACTACAATTTTAGGTTGCAAGCGTTTGCTATAATCACCTGTTTCCCATTTGCCGGAATGATTACGGTCATATAGAATGCGAATAAAATAATCACCCGGGTAAAATAACTTCTTATCAAACTCATTACTGGTTATGGGCTGTTCTAAAAGAATCTTATCATCTTTAACAATTTCAAGCACCGGGTCATTAGCAAAGTTTAACCCGTTAAAAACAATTTTAATGCTCCCATATTCAGTCGCACTTTTCGTAATCAGACTAATCGTATCGCGTTTCGGATACTGATTGCCCGCCGTATCGGTAACAAAACCCTGATCCATGAATAAGGTGTAAGCGGTGCTTTCTTCCCATGGATAATGTACGCTTAATATTTTACTCGATGTATCCAAGCGGACAGTATAATTACTAATAGGTTCATAATTAGAGTCCACAAGGATAATTTTATTACTATCCCATAATGCAATTTTCTTATCAAATGTTAAAATTAGATCAGATAAAATATCTTGTTTTCCCCCCTCTAAATTGGTTTTAAAGGTCGGCGGTATGGTATCCAAAATTATTGTTTTTTTATTGCGAGCACTTCGTGAAGGTGTTTGTGCATTAGCCGAGCTTGTCGCATTATCAGTTTTCTTTTCTTTTTTCTTGTATTGCTGAAACGCATATAAAATATAGGATGTATCTCTATACGGTTCAACAATAATAGGACTATCTAAAAATGCAAACAGTTTTGTGCTATCATCGTACTTTTTAGAAAAGTCATTCGGTAATACAAAGATATTGTAAACCCCCGGTGGCATATAATTAAAGAAAAACTTCCCTTTTTTATCACATTTAGCAATATAATTAGGCTTTGTTTTTTTTACTGCTGAATCGGCTAAATTTTTATATAAGGCAACAATAAGCGTAGAGTCTGGAAGCCCTGTTTCCGCAATTAACACTCTACCCTTAATAGTATTTGAATCAATATAAGCCCCGGTACTGAATACATAAGTGAAATTTTTGAGTATATTACCTTCATTAATATCAACCACCGCATTGCCAAAATTAAACATGTACGTTGTTTGTTGCTTTAAACTATCTCTAATATGAATGAGTAGTGTTTTTAAACGATGGGTTACCACCGGCGAATTAACCGGGTATGGTGAAACTATTAAATTATCATGGATATTTTTGATATCAACATATTTGTTAAAATAGAGCGTAATATCTCTTGTTTTTACTTTTGTGGCTGAATCTCGAGGAATTGCTTTAATAAAAATAGGATGTAAGGTGTCACGTGGACCACCAGACGGATAAGAAATACTGGCACAAGATACACAGAGCAAGGTTATTTTGGCTAACACGAAGAACAATAACAAGATACCGATACTTTTGGTCATACTAACCAATATGTTTTTTTTAAAAGTTTGTCTCGTTTTTTGTACAAGTTACCTTAAAAATGTATAATTGCACGATACGTGAAAAATAGGCTTGTATTAGTTACAAACCGATGCATTAACATCAAAAATAGTATCACAAGTATCCCGACAAGCATTAATCTGAGCACAATAACTACAGCACTGATACTTGTTCATATTTTTAGTGGAACAAACAGCCACTGCGGCTATATAACATAATTTCATGTTAGGATTACAACCATCTGTAGCAGTACAACTCCCCCCATCACAATGAATTCGACCACCACTAATAAATTTCAAATCCCCGCGACGCAAAACCGCACCAAGTATATTTTTTTTCATAAAAAAATTTTGTTAGTAAAAAACTATGCAAAGGTATTACTATTATTATTATTAAATCCTAAATAAATCCTAAATAAATCCTAAAGAAATTTTGGTTTTATAGATAGCGAACAAATAATTTTAAAAACAAAATGCTAATTTTACAAAAAGCGTGTATCTATTTTCCCCAATATATCATGAAGATTGATACCAAAAATTACAAAATATGGGCTTCCACATCCAAACAAGTTATCAGCCGGCAGGAGATCAACCACATGCAATAGCACAATTAACTAAAGGAATACAAGAACAGCAACAATTTCAAACGCTTTTAGGGGTTACCGGTTCAGGTAAAACTTTTACCATAGCCAATGTGATACAAGCAACACAAATGCCTACTTTAGTTATTACGCATAATAAAACACTTGTTGCACAACTGTACGGCGAATTTAAACACTTCTTTCCTAATAACGCCGTTGGTTACTTTGTATCATATTACGACTATTACCAACCCGAATCATACCTCCCTGTTACCAATACCTACATTGAAAAAGACCTCAATATTAATGAAGATATTGAAAAACTAAGATTACAAGCTACGAATCACTTACTAACCGGGCGCCGTGATATTATCATTGTTGCCAGTGTAAGCTGTATTTATGGTATGGGAAATCCTGAAGATTTTAAAAATGGTATTGTGCACATTAAAGTAGGACAAGAATTAATAAGACAAAATTTCCTTTACGCCTTGCACGACGCTTTATATACCCGTAGCACAGGGTTATTGTTAAAGGCAAACTACCGCGTTAAAGGGGAAGTTGTTGATATTTATCCGCCTTATCTCGAACAAGGCTATCGAATTTGTTTTTACGGTAATATCATTGAAAGTATTGAGATAATAGACCTTATTACCAATCAGCGTATATCAAAAATTGAAGACGCAGCCATTTTCCCAGCTAATCTTTATGTCGCACCGAAAGACCGAATTCATCAAATTATAGCGGAAATACAAGAAGAGTTGTGCAAACAAACTGACTATTTCAAAAGCATTGGTAAAAGAATAGAAGCAATACGACTAAAAGAACGCGTAGAATATGATATTGAAATGATTAAACAACTCGGCTATTGTAAAGGTATTGAAAATTATTCCCGCTTTTTTGATCAGCGTGCAATGGGTAGCCGTCCCTTCTGTTTAATCGACTATTTCCCAAAAGATTTTTTATGTATTATTGATGAAAGTCATCAAACAATTCCACAAATATCCGGCATGTCCGGCGGGGATCGAAGTCGTAAAATGACTTTAGTAGAACACGGATTTAGATTACCGAGTGCTATCGATAATCGCCCACTCAATTTTAATGAATTTGAAAATATGCTCTACCAAACAATATTTGTGAGTGCTACACCCGGTAATTATGAACTGGAAAAAACAGGGGGCGAAATTATTGAACAAATTATTAGACCCACCGGCTTATTAGACCCGCCCATTGATGTCCGACCTACACTCAATCAAATCGATAACCTCATAGAAGAAATTCACCAACGCATCAAACAAAAAGAACGCGTCTTAGTTACAACACTTACAAAAAAAATGGCTGAAGAGCTGTTTAAATTTTTAGATAAAATAGATATACCAACCCGCTACATTCATAGCGACATTGATGCCATAGAGCGCGTACAGATACTTAGAGATTTACGATTAGGTAAAATTAGTGTATTGGTAGGTGTCAACTTATTGCGGGAAGGACTAGATCTACCAGAGGTTTCGCTCGTTGCTATATTGGATGCAGATAAAGAGGGATTCTTAAGAAATGAACGATCACTAACCCAAACAGCAGGACGAGCCGCTAGAAATGTGCATGGACTAGTAATTTTTTATGCGGATAAAATAACAGATAGTATGATGAAAACAATTGATGAAACAAATAGACGCCGCATCAAACAAATTCAATTTAATACCGATCATCATATTCAACCAAAGACTATTTTAAAGTCCGTCTCTGACATACTCGAACAAACAAATATTTTGTCTATAAAAGGTGATCGTCTTGATAATGAAGACGAAGTAGTAGGACAAGAAGTTTCTATAGTAGCCGAAGTAAATAATAATAATAATAATAATGCAAGTGCAACAAGCCTCAATAAAGAAATAATCCAAGCACAAAAGAAAATGAAAGACGCCGTGAAAATTGAAGATTTTATGGAAGCAGCCAGATGGCGCGATAAAATTAAGGAATTGAAGAAAAAACAGTCATCTTTTTCCTAATTTTTTAATAACCTATATCGTCATAGAGCTAATTGAGTAGATAGTATTTCTAACAACCGCTATACCTCTGTTCTATTCTTAATTTTTGTAAACCATAAAAATAAAAGCACGATTAAGGACAATACAAAAATAGTAAGCAATACTCCATAATACTGCCGAATAAAACTCTGAAAATAAGCTCCAACGCATATATAAAAACTGAGCATGCAAATTTTGAAGAGCATCAACTCTGTATTTGTCCACTTGGATATTTTATTAAAATAATTCATAATATTTGTTTTTTATTAATGCAAGGTAAAGTATTTCCAGAATTATACTTTAAATATATCCCAAGCATATTTACACCACTAAAAAATATTATTGCTGTTGCACGCGTACAAACCCCTTAGGAATTGCAAAAGGAAAATTAAGGGCATTGTTCCACTCGAACTCTTTAATATCTAAATAAATATCTATACTGTTTTTTAAAGACAGCGTAATATGGCGATTATCCGCAAAGGGTGGGGTATTACTGAAATTATATTTATCAAAGGTAATATCCATTTGCTGTGTATTAGTAGGATCGCTGGCATCCATATTAGAACTAAGTATAGTATGCGTCTGTAAATCATAAGTAATGATATTTCTCAAATAGCCATTGTTGAAAAGTATCGCATATTGATTAGTACCAGTAGCATAAATCTTTACAGGATTGTTGATGTAAACGGGATTACCAATAAGCATATTTTGAAATTCATTAAAGGACAAAGGAATGCCCGTATAACTTTGCAACGATTTTATTGATCGCACATCTATTGTCCTTGCTAATTTGTTCATAATCCAAATACTATCAGGACTTATTTTTATTCGAAAGACTTCAATACTCAGGGGACCGGATAACATCATCCAAATGAGACTATCTTTTTTAATACGAACAAATAAATTTGCTTGATAATATTGTTTTGCAACCGCCAGGGTAATTTTAGCTTTTGCTTGAAATGTATTAAAAAGAATTGTATTACTATCCATCAAGCTGATGATTTTATTTTCCAACAAACTGATCGAGTCTATTGCATAATGTCCATTTTCTTTTAAATGAATAACAGGCTGCAAGGTATCAGCTTTAACAGTAATAATTTTATTGATTTTATTTACTTTTTTAATAGGTCCACAGGCTAATAAGATAAAGACCATGAAACTTATAACTATTTTATCAACGATAATTTTCATAAATCATTTATTTGATGTTCGTTTATCTAATGGATTCCGGTATGTCCCCATCCTTTCTCATTTCTAGTGGTTTCAGACAAAACAGTAACTATGTCTATCGCAACTTGTGTTACGGTTTGTATGACTAATTGTGCGATTCTATCGCCCGGACGAATCGGCTGGGGGTGTTCTGATAAATTAATTAAGAGTACGCTAATTTCGCCACGATAATCTGCATCAATTGTCCCAGGACTATTTAAACAGGTGATACCTTGTTTTAATGCCAATCCACTACGCGGTCTTACTTGGGCTTCATAGCCAATTGGTAGTTCTAAAAAAAGTCCAGTAGGAATTAACCCTCTTTCAAAAGGTGCTAATATAATTGACTCTTGCAGGAACGCTCTTAAATCTAAACCCGATGATCCCGTAGTCGCATATTGCGGTATCGGATTATTTGAGCGATTGACCATTTTAATACGGAGTGTAACATGATTATCCATAAATACATATTTAGATTACTGCTTTTCTTTTTGAAGAAGAACAGTACAATAAGCCATCACACCTTCTTCACGACCAATAAACCCAAGCTTTTCGGTTGTTGTTGCTTTGATCGATATATTGTTGATAGCTGTATTCAGAATACCAGCAATAGCATCTTTCATACGAGGTATATAATCCATAATTTTAGGTGCTTCTAAACAAATCGTAGAATCCATATTAACGATACGGTATCCTGCTTGTTGTACTAATACAAATGTTTTCGTCAGTAAAATTTTACTATCGATGTTTTTATAAGCAGGCGAAGTATTAGGAAAATGTTTGCCAATATCGCCTAAAGACAAAGCACCAAGCAAGGAATCACATAGAGCATGTAATAATACATCCGCGTCACTATGACCAATAGCCCCCTTAAGATGGTCAATTTTTATTCCACCCAAAAAAAAGGGATGACCTATAACTAATTCATGAAAATCAACACCTTGTCCAATTCTATACATCAAAATTAAAAATTGTAGCTGTTAAATATAACTGGTGATATAAAAATAAAGTATCGCCGATTTTATGCAAACAATACAGAATAACTATTAAAATATATTTTCTTTTCCGTAGATAAAACAATTAGTAAGTACCATAAGAATTTTCTTCTTGGAATGATCGTTTATCTAAATTAAAGAACAGTCCTAACCGAATCGTATTCAACAGCGGATTTTGGTTAAGTATGCCTCCAGTAGGTAAAAGATAGGCAAAGTTTAATCCTAAATATTTATACGAAAATCCCACACCAGTAGTAAAATACTGCCTTAATCCTATCCCATCATAAAGAAAACCAACACGAACAGCAAAAGAACCATCATAACGGTATTTATAAGAATATTCGCCACCTGTTGAATAAACAAAATTCTTGAAGAAAGTTCCTACACTAGGGGCTGAAAAACTCTTAACCCAACTAGTTATAACATTTTGCGAACGGTAGTTTGCGGCTGCAGCTGAATCTATTTGTCCACCATTATCTACCGAAATAGGCGGTAATGGTACTAGTAATTTATTAATTTCAATACTATACTGAAATTTACTAAACTCATCAAAAATAAAATTGTAGGTGCCACCCCAACCTAAGTTAGCAGGGATAAAATCTTTACTATTAGCGGAGCTCGTATAACCAATCTTGGATCCTAAGTTACTCAATGATAATCCCCATGAAAATCCTTGTCCAATTTCATTGGTTAAATTATGATATAAATTAATATCGCCTGAAACAGCAACGCCCGCCTTATAGGCTATTGAATTAGAAGGATTAGAACCTTGCACTAAATTTGAATAGATAAATCTTAGATTAACACCAAGCCCAAAACGCCTGCTGAGCTTACGACTATAACCGGCATCAACAGAAAACTCATTGGGATTAGAACTACCCAGTACATTACCAAAATAATCCGAAAATGTAATATTCCCTAAACTGAAATAACGCACAGACATTTGAACTGATTGCTCTTCACTAATTTTATAATAACCCGTTAAACCTAAAAGATATACATTTTTTAAACCTAAGCGTGTTAACCACGGTGTATATGAAACACCAATGCCACCACGACTTTTATTAAAAGGTAATTTGGCTGAATTATAATACATTGAGTAAATATCAGGTGTAGTAGCTAATCCGTTATCACCCATGGCAGCCGCTTTAGCATCTGGATTAATTCGAAGAAAAGGCACCGCCGTAGTAGTTAAGTTAAGGGTTGTCTGTTGCCCGAACAGAACATGACAAACTAATAAAAATAATATTGTCAGTAAATTTCTTTGCATAAGTATTGTTTGTTACTCGATTTGACTGTACAATATACTATTTTTTTGATAAAAAATTAGTAAAAACAACTAGACGGCTACCGCACGAATACTTTTGAGCAGTATATGGGTTAAAGTTTCTAATTCCTTGAAGTTTATAGACAAAGGGGGAGCTATTCTGAGACACTCGGGACTAAAAATAAATAAATCTGTAAGAAGTCCGTTTTTGAGACATTGCTGACGAACTTTCATATTTATATCTTCATTTTTAAAAACAATACAAAACCACAAACCCGCGTGTCGGACTTCTTTAATAGTCGGATGTATCAAATGTTTTCTTAAATAGGTCTCTTTTTTGGGTATATCTTTTATATATTTTTTTTTCAATAATTCTTGAAATGACGATAACCCACTAACACAACAGAGTGGATGACCACCAAAAGTAGTAATATGCCCTAATATAGGATTCATCGACAAAGTTTGCATAACTTTTTTATGTGCAATAAAAGCCCCCAACGGTAATCCCCCACCTAAAGATTTTCCTAATACTAAAATATCAGGAACAATTTTATAGGCTTCAAATGCCCATATCTTTCCTGTGCGCCCAAAAGCTACTTGGTTTTCATCTAATATTAATAGAGCCCCTTTTTTTTTACATTGTAAGGCTACTGCATTTATCCATTCTTTATCGGGCTTTATCAAACCAGCTTCCCCTTGTATTGTTTCTAAAACAACACAAGCCGTTTTATTGTTGATTGCTTTAATAAGATTATCACTATTAAAAGAGTAATGTTCTACCTTCGGCAATAAAGGTTCAAATGGTTTTTGCCATTTTTTATTACCAATGATACTTAATGCCCCTAGCGTACTACCATGATAAGCATTTTTACAAGCAATTATTTTTTGTCGACCAGTATATTTTCTCGCCAACTTTAAAGCCCCCTCTATTGCTTCTGAACCACTATTCGTAAAATAAACATTCGACAAAGATGAGGGCAGATGTTGTAACAGCACACTTGCAAAAGCCACTTGCGGGCTTATAATCATCTCGCCATACACGGTTAAATGTAAGTACTTTTCAACTTGTTGATGAATCGTTTCTATAACGGCAGTAGGACAATGGCCAATATTCGTAACATGAATCCCCGAGCACCCATCTATATATTTCTTCCCTGCTATATCCCAAATATAAATACCTTTTGCCTTCGTTGGCACAATACCCAAAGGATTGGGTGATGTTTGTGCAATTTGATTCCAGAATTTTTTTTTTAGTTCATTCGATAATTGCATGGTAGTCATATTTTTTGTTTATGAATAGTCTAAAATAAATAATTTTATTCCTTTGCAGGAAGCCTTTCTAATAGTGCTTTTGTTTCAATCCAATAACCACAATGAAAATGTTTTTTTGGACATTGTCGGTAGCCATGTAAACCACAAGAACGGCACGGTACATTATGCACTTCAATAATATGCCGATTCGTACTGAGTGGGCCAAATCCAAATGACGGTAAGGTCGAACAAAAAATAGCCGTGCACGGTGCATTCATCGCTGAAGCTATATGCAAGGGGGCTGAATCATTCGTGTAATTCATGGTTGCTTGCTCCATAAGTGCGGCTACCGCTAATACAGGAATTTTTCCTGCCAAATTATATACGCGTTGATGATGTGTATTTGTTTTTATATGGTTACAGAGCACTTCGTCATTTTGACTACCAACTAAATATATTGTATAATTTGGTGGCAATTGATCAATAAAATCAATCCATTTGCTTAGTGGATATTGTTTCGTAAACCAAATAGATGCAGGTGCAATACAAATATAAGGCTGGTTCTTGATGTAGGGCTGCCCCTCCTCTATATCACTTTTATGAGGATATAACTTGGGTAAGGCTACATCTGAATCTGTTAAAAAACTAATTAAACCATGATTTCTTTGAATTTCATGTACGCTGTCTTCTATGCTTTTACCAATTGTATGGGCTACTTTATGCGTGAATAGAAAACTAAAGATGTTTCTTGAAAAACCAATTCTTATTGTAGCCCCCGAAAAAGCAACCATGAAACCCATCGTTGTAAATCGCTGTACCCCAATAACACAATCGTACTGTTGTTTTCTAATTTTTGAAAGTAGCAATAGTAAGTTTTTGTATTTCCCCTTTTTTTTATCCCATACCAAAACTCGTCTGATAAACGGATGGTTGTATAAAACAGAATCATTGCCCTGTCGAACCATAATATCTATGGCACTATCAGGATAACAAGCATGCATTTTTTCTAAAATACTAGTTGCCAATATGACATCTCCTAAATAAGCAGTTTGTATAACTAATATTTGCTTCATATTGATCGCTACCAAAAGTTCGGCCACACCAGATATACTTACGTAATATCCTATTTGGTTTATTTAGTTTGTGGTACTGTTTCCATTGCCCCCCCTTGATTCGGCAATGTATTAACAGGAGCAGTTTTTAATTTTTGCAACAACTCTATATCATTCTGATTAGTAACATTCTTTGCATTTTTTAGAAAAATGATGGAAGTCAAACACAAAAAAGCTAAAATACCAACGAAAAGCCATGTTCCTTTTTCTAAAACATCGGTAGTCTGCTTTACACCCATAAATTGGTTATTAAACCCTGCAATACTACCAGATAACCCGCCCCCCTGAGGATTTTGAATCAATACAATGAAACAAAGTATTAAAGACACTAATACGACAAGAATGATAAACACAGTAATCATATCGATGATTTTAAATGATCAATTTTCTCTGCAAAGTAACTACTTTTCTGAGGATAAACCAAACTTAATTTAGAATATAGTTCCATGGCTTTTTCTTTTTTTCCTATTTTAAAAAATATTTCAGCCATAGCTTCAGTTAAAATTTCTTTTTTAGCATTGCTATCTTCCGCTATTTTTTGTACCAACCATTCTAGTTCGAAAGAATTAATACTTGGAATATCTTTTGTTTTAACTCTTTGTAACCAACCACTAAATGCTAATGATCCAGTGCTTAGTGGCGTAGCTATTTCATGACCCATAACACTATCCACATCAACCCCTTGCGATGCAAAATAGTCTATGGCATATTGAGGCAACACCGTTAATTTTTCTTCAGAAATATCATTAGCAAGTTGCGTACCAATATTTTTTAATTGCTCGGTTATTTTATTGGGAATAATATCCAGTTCTTCATGAGTAGCTTCTGCCTCATCCTCAGACTCCGAAGATGGTGCGACTTGATCATTATCTTGATTCATAGACTTACTCATAACTTGAGAAATTATATTTTCAACAGACTTATATTGATCTAGTGTTTCTTCTATATTATCCAATTGCTTGGGCTCTTGATCACCCATTGTATCAGTTTTTTGAAACATAGTATTTGATTGTTTACTACTAAGTATATTCTCTTGAGCTTCATCTTGCTTATAGGGATTAGTAAAACTATCTATTAAATTATTTTCTGGGTTGTCGCCTACTTCATAAGTACATGTTTCTGCTTCGTCAAAATCAAAACGATTGAGATTCGCAATTAAAGCGTCTATATTTTCAATGCTTAAAGATGTTACAATTGGATTATTGTTATAAACAGATGCTATTGTAAATAATCGGTTTATGGTAGGTGCATCCTCCATATTTTTTTTAGCCTTTAGCAAAATGAGTGATCTAACGAGTGCACAGTAAGGATAGCTATTAACCATGTCTTGTAAATTGCTATTCCAAAGATAGCTCACATTAAAAACCTTATCAGAATCTTGCATAGCCATAAATCAATAAAAAAATGAATAGATTTCAAAATAACTTTACCAATTAGAAAATATTCTATTGAAAATATCATCCGATAAATTACTGACCATTTCTTGTAACAATCCTGGTTCAGCCTGTTGTAAACTTAAAGAGGAGCTAAAATCATAATTCCTGGTTACATCAAACTCATTAGTCTTATCATCGACTAAATTATCAAAGATAATATGCACCGCTACGGTTAATCTATTGGATACCGCTTGTTGATTAGATACACCAACCGTAGTAACATAATACTGCGTAATATAACCACTTACTTGATATTGTGCATCTTCACTATTTGTTCTTGTTAACTTAGTTTGTTGAGCTATTTTTTGTTGAAATTTATCAACCAATGCAGGTGCTAAAGAAGGATTAACATAGCTAGCTTTATTTTCAAAGTAGTCTATTTTAATAGTTGTAATATTAGGGGGTATCGATGCATCCCTGAAGGAATATACGCCACAACCAAATAGCAAAGAACTTATCGATAAATATAATACAATACAATACCTACCCGTAAATACCTTACAACATTCATATCGAAACAACATAAACCCACTTATTTTGGTAGGAGTTAAATCAAAAAATACGATTCCTTAATATACCTAGCTCGATGATCTTAAAGATTGCAACCCTAGTGCAGGTCCAAGAACATTAATATCATTGCTCTCTTCTAATTGCTTTAACTTATCTTTATACTTAGCATCATTCGAATTGAGGTTACTTGCTAATTTGTAAAAATTCTCAATTGTACCGGCAGCTTGGTAAAACTGTAGTACCAAGCCCGTTCCTTCACCTACATAACTGTAACTATGATGGATACCTCTAGGGGCAAAAAAACAATCACCCTCTTTTAATTTAAATGCTGTTTCGCCCAATCCCCCTACAAACTCACCTCTGATAATATAGAGAAACTCATCCATATTATTGTGATAATGATAAGCAGGACCACCCTTGCTCTGTACTATTTCAAATATTGAAAAATTATTATTACAATCTTTCCCCGAAACTTTAACGCGTACCCCAGCATTAATTGCATGTACAAACATAATCTCGGAATTTCTACCAACCCCTGACTTTAACTTATAGCCTGTACCATTTGATGCACTATTATTGCCACCTTGCTTCGCTTGGGTTTGGTCTTGTTGTGCCGAAGCAGACAGAGACGCTAAACTTGCTCCTGCAAACATTAATAAGGGGATTTTCGATAAAAAATCTTCTCTTTTCATAGATCGATAATTGAATTGATTGAAGGTAAAATAGAATTGATCGAACGAAGATACAATTTTATTGTTCAATTATTTACTAAAATTATTAGAATACAAAAGAATTAAGGCTCTATGACGAAATGAGTGGGTAAGTTAGTTACATTTTATATTGATTACCCTTGAGGATATAGTCAAAACGCCCTTCCTCTGAGGGCTTGATTTTTTCTTTGTTTCTTTCTTTTGTATCAAGACAAAAGAAA
>JASGCP010000055.1 GCA_030053995.1 Phycisphaerales bacterium | reverse complement strand
GTTTTTGTAAACTTTAGCAAGTCCCGAAAATACTTTTTAAGGGACGACTATGTAACCACTCCCCATGCTTTGCCACCCTAAACTTTACATTTTATTTAGCTCAAAAAAATATTTTTATTTATAAAAAAAAAAATAGCTTTACAAAATTATGAACTCGATTATTAACGAAACTTTGAAATCTTACATTTTATTTTTATAAAAAACAATTATGAAACACAATCTTGGTACGCTCATGTTAAGAGTTGATCTTAAAAAAATAGCTGGTGGACAACTTATAAACATCCCTTGTTATGAAGGTGTTCCACCTTCGCATCAACTATTTGGCAATTGTCCCTCTTTAACTATCTGCTACGCCTTTTTGTATTGTGCTAGTCAGGTGGGCTCAAATTGTGGAACGTGTGCCACCCAAAACAATTGCACTTGTGCTGATTAAATAAATAAGAAGAGCCTTATCGCATAAATAAGCATGGCTTAAAACATTCACCTTTTTGTTATATGCCCATTGCCATTATTAAGTGCATTAATGGTTACCATAACAATCCGTGATTCAGACAAAAGAAAACTGACATTATAAAATACCAAATTATCGTTTTAAGGTGCAATGAGCTGACCATTAATCATTAAACATTGACCATTAAACATTAATTATGCCTACTCATATCGTCATAGAAAAATTATTATTTTAAATATTATTTTAATTTATCAATTTTTATACATAAATTTAGAGCTCAAATTAAAAAACACTAATAATTAAAATTATTAAATCATGAAATATTATATCGTAACACTGGTGGTAATTTGTTCTTCTATATTAATGATCAGTTGTGGTGGTGATGAAAAGAAAAGTACAATGCCTGATCAAGAACAAGTATCAGGTGGTAATTCTAATTTTCATTCAGAATCATCCGACTCGGCACATCCAATCGTTGATACCATTATTCCTAATGTAGCTAGAAGTTGTAAATAATTGGCGGTATTTTCTACGAATTAATCTTGATGGTATATTTTAAATTATATTTAGACTACACCTGAATAAAATTCAGGTGTAGTCTAAATATCTTATCCTTAACTACTGTTTTAATTGTGTATATTGCGTACAGTTTGACACAAATCCAAAGTTACCAATTATTAATTTCAAAGGCACCTTATATTCTATGAAAAACATCGAAACTATTGACTATGAGCCTTTTGAACATATTTACACAACCGTATTTGACAGCGATGAGCAGGGGAGTCATTTTGTTGGTGATAAAATAATCGAAACGATTAAACAGAATGACAAGCAAAATAAAAAAACGGTAATTGGTCTATCCACAGGTGCTAGCCCTATAAAGTTATATAAATACTTAATCAGCAATTATCAAGACAAGAAGGTTAGTTTTAAGAATGTAATAACCTTTAATTTAGACGAATATTTCCCTATTGATAAAAAAAGTACCCAAAGCTATTGGCATTTCATGCACACGATGCTATTTGACCATATTGATATTATACCAAGCAATATAAATATGCTTGATGGCGCATATAAAAAAGAAAATTTACGCCAGCATTTATCTGAATACGAACATAAAATAAAAAAATTAGGCGGTATTGATTTAATGATATTAGGAATAGGGGCTAACGGACATATCGGATTTAATGAACCGGGTTCGATTTTTTTTTCAACGACCCGATTAGTATCGTTAAGCTATGAAACCCGATTAGCGAATAGTAGTTATTTTGAAAGTTTTAATCAGGTACCGCGAACAGCTATATCAATGGGCATTCATACAATTATGCAAGCTAAAAAAATATTTCTTTTAGCTTGGGGTAGTTCAAAAGCATCGGCGATTGCTCAAGCAGTTGAAGGTACCGTAACAGAACAATTACCGGCCAGTGTGTTACAACAGCATGAAGACTGCCATTTTATAATTGATCAAGGGGCAGCAGAATTATTAACACGCATTAATGCTCCTTGGATGATTGGGGATTGTATTTGGACACCGATGCTTATTAAAAAAGCCGTTGTGCAGTTATCTCTCAAACTAAAAAAACCGGTACTAAGCCTCACCACAACAGATTATAACGAACATGGGCTGAATCATTTATTAGCTGAAAAGGGCGATGCGTATGAAGTGAATTTACAAGTGTATTATATGTTACGCGATACAATTACAGGCTGGCCAGGCGGAAAGCCCAATGTTGCACTTATCAATCATCCCGAACGCTCAATACCCTATCCCAAAAAAGTAGTTATTTTTTCACCACACCCCGATGATGATATTATTAGTATGGGCGGTACGATGCAACGCCTACAGGATCAAGGACATGAAGTCCATATCGCGTATCAAACAAGTGGTAACATCGCTGTACATGATGATTTTGTTCAGCGTTTTTTAGATTTTGTAGAAGGATTTGAAAAATTGTGTATTGCTGATAAACTGGGTAATAATCTATTGTTGAATAATGTAAAAAATATACGGGGTTTTATAAACAATAAAGACAAGCAATCGGCAGATGAGTTAATTCTTAGACAAGTAAAAGGACTAATACGACGTTGCGAAGCCATCGCTACCTGTCGTTTTGTAGGTATTCCTGAATCTCGAATTCATTTTCAAAACTTGCCTTTTTATGAAACCGGGCAAATAAAAAAGAAAGAAATTAGCATTGAAGATATACAAATGACGGTTGATTTGCTTAATACAATTAAACCACATCAAATTTATTGTGCAGGGGATTTACTTGATCCGCACGGAACCCATAAAAAATGTTTACAAGTAGTTCAGAATTCAGTGATACAACTAAAAAACAATCAAACAAATTGGTTACAAGATTGCTATGTATGGCTGTATCGAGGTGCTTGGGAGGAATGGGCGATTGAAGAAATTGAAATGGCTATCCCCATGAGCCCTGATCAAGTAATTAAAAAAAGACACGGAATTTTTAATCATCAATCCCAAAAAGATATTGTACCCTTTCTTGGAAAAGATAATCGTGAATTTTGGCAACGAGCAGAGGAGCGCAACGCAAAAACCGCAATTTTATATTCGCAGTTAGGACTTACGCAGTATGCTGCTATTGAAGCATTTGTTCGGTGGCATTTTTAAGAACTGTTTTTATACTTCTTAAAACTCATCCGATTATCTTTATATACACCTCATATCCTTATTATTAAAAGATATTATCATGTTTTAACAAGGCCGTTGCGGTACTTTTAAAATAAAATCTTATTTTTGGGTTTTTATGGTTGCCTTTTTTGTCAATAAAACAATAAACGATTGCTTTTATACCAATCACTAAAAGCCCTCTAATATCTTTTTTTCAATGAAAATTATTACACAGACAGAGGAGTTGAAAAAGCAATTTCATAAAAGCAGTCAGCAAATATACTCAGAGTATTTAGGACGAAAAGTCACACTTGATGTTTACACGATTGCCTATAACAAGAAAAATAGCGAAGCCTCGCTCCTCCTCGTTAACGATGGGCAAGATTTACCCACCATGAATTTTGACCAAATACTTATTGATACTTATTTAAGAAAAACACTCACCCCTTTGATAATCGTAGGGATTCATTGTGGTCCAGCAAGGGAACATGAGTACGGAACTGCCTTTTGTGCTAATTACAAGAACTATGGAGACCAAGCCGGGCTTTATACAAAATTTATTATGGACGAGCTTCTACCCTCTCTCAAATATACATTATCCATTAACGAGTTCAAAGAAAAATCATTTGCCGGATTTTCATTAGGAGCATTAAGTGCTTTAGATATTGTATGGAATAATGCCGTTGAATTTTCTAAAGTTGGTGTTTTTAGTGGTAGCCTTTGGTGGCGAAGAAAAGCCTACGATGCGGGCTATATTGATCAATTAGATAAATTAATGCACCTGCAAATACGCAAGGGTAAATTATATCCTTGGTTAAAATTCTATCTACAATGTGGCGGTGAGGACGAAGCACATGACAGAAATAATAATGGAATCATTGATAGCATTGATGATACTAAAGATTTAATCACCTGTTTGCTATCAAAAGGTTATAGTCAAAAGAATATATGCTATGTAGAAAATCCGCACGGAAAACATAACCTTGATACATGGGCACAAGCATTTCCAAAATTTTTGGAGTGGGGATGGCACGGGTACGAAAAAAAAATATAAAAATATGAGCCAATATACCATTTTGTGGATAGATGATGAAATTCAACAAATACAATCGCAAATACAATTTCTGCACAATAAAGGATATGTTGTTGTACAGATGAACAACGGAGCTGACGGCATTGAATACTTGCAAAAGAATATGGTTGACGCCATTTTACTTGATGAAATGATGCCTGGATTAACCGGTTTAGAAACTTTATTAAGAATACGAAAAATGGGGATCACTGTACCGGTTATCATGATTACCAAAAGTGAGGAGGAAAATATTATGGAAGAAGCCATTGGCAACGAAATAACAGACTACCTACTCAAGCCTATAGCTCCTCAACAAGTGTTGTCTTCCTTAAAAAAAGTACTAGAAAATAAGCGATTGGTGTCCGAAAAAACAGACCAAATGTACCGAGCTGAATTTAATCAGCTTTCCGCAGAAATATTAGATATATCTGATTTAGAAGGCTGGAAAACAGTTCAAAAGAAATTGATTTTTTGGGAATTGGAACTAGAAAATAAAGGTAGCCATGAAATGATGGAAATTTTAAATACCCAAAAAGAATCAGGAAACACCGAATTTTTTAAGTTCGTATCTAAAAATTATCAACAATGGATATCAAAGCCCGAACAAGCACCGGTGATGAGCCATAATTTAATGACCCGAAAGATATTACCCCACATCAGTGAGGACACCTGTACTTTCTTTCTGTTGTTTGATAACTTACGATATGACCAATGGAAAACTTTGCGTCCTTTTTTTGAAAGCTTGTTTACAGTCGTTACTGAAGAATTATATTGTTCTATTTTACCAACGGCTACACAATATTGCCGTAATGCTATTTTTGCCGGTATGTTGCCTCTGGATATTTCAAAAAGATTTCCTAACTATTGGAAAAATGATGATGACGAAGGTGGTAAAAACCTCCATGAACAGGATTTTTTAGCTGATTTACTACAACGCTATCGAAAGAATAATATCAAATATAGCTACACGAAGCTACTGAGTCATCTTGATCATGTTGACTTATTGAACAATGTCAATAACCTCTTTCACAACAACTTAAATGTTGTAGTTATTAATTTTATTGACATGCTTAGTCATACACGAACAGAAATGGAAGTGCTCAAAGAGTTGGCTAATAATCCACAAAGTTATAGAAGCATTAGCAGAAGTTGGTTTGAGCATAGCCCTTTATTACAAAGTCTAAAAAAAATAGCACAAATAAAAAAAGTTAAAATTATTGTTTCTACCGATCACGGTACTATTCAAGTACAAAAACCTTCAAAAGTTATTGGCGATAAGCAAACTACCACCAATCTGCGTTATAAACATGGTCGCAATCTTACCTGTGAAGAACCTAAGGATGTTTTGATGTTTAAAAATCCAAATGACTACGGGTTGCCATCGCCCACCATTAACTCTTCGTATATTTTTGCTCGGGAAAATGTTTTTTTATGCTACCCTAACAATTACAACCATTTTGCTAATTATTATGCCGGTTCTTTTCAACACGGTGGCGTTAGTCTTGAAGAAATGTTGATTCCAATTGTTACACTCATATCTAAATAAATAATATGTATATACACTGGTTCCGTAGTTCAATGGATAGAATAGAAGTTTCCTAAACTTTTGATACAGGTTCGATTCCTGTCGGGACCACTTACTTAATGATTGGATTAATAAATCCTATTTTTAATTATGCACACATAAATTAAGTCAACGCCAGTCGTATGCATCTCCTCAAAAGCCTTTACAATAAAAAGGTCGTACAGTTTAACAATACTCCTTCATTTCCTCAAAATGTACTCGAAAAAAATCAGCGATATATTATACTTATTGACAAAAATCTTAACAAATTATATCCTAATCTATGTAGTAATTATCAGAAAATTATCATACCAGTAGGGGAAAAAGCCAAAACGACCACTTCCCTACTCTATATTATAAGACAATTGATAAAATTACAGGTTGATAGAAATACAGTACTCGTAGGAATTGGTGGCGGTAGCGTGCTTGATATAACCGGTTTTGTGGCAGCGATATTTCAAAGAGGGATAGAATTTGGATTTATCCCCACAACATTTTTGGCAATGATTGATGCAGCTATTGGCGGTAAAAATGGCATTAATATTGATCAACATAAAAATATTATTGGAACATTCAAGTTACCAGCTTTTGTTTATTATCATTTACCATTTCTGAAAACTTTACCCGATCATATTTGGGCAGAAGGATGTGCCGAAATGATTAAACATGCGTGCATTGGTGATCCGTTATTATTAAACACCTTGCAGAAAAATACGCTGGCATCCTTTAAAAATAAATCAAACAACTACTTACAGCGGATTATTGAACAAAATATTAACCTCAAGAGTAAGATTATTAAAAATGATCTCTTCGATAAACATGAGCGAAAAATATTAAATTTTGGGCATACGGTTGGACATGCCATAGAACTATTGTACAATATAGCACACGGCTACGCTATTGCAATTGGGATGGTGATCGAATTACAAATTAATGAGATTGTACATGGCTATCAATTCCAAGATGCATTAAAGAAAATACTACAAAATTTTCAATTGCCCATAAGTTTTAATATAGATAAGCGAGAAGTTTGGCATCTCATGCACGCCGATAAAAAAAAAGTAAATGACCGTATTCAGTTAGTCGGTTTTAAAAAATTAGGACATGGATTTTTATACACCCTATCAATTGTACAGCTTAAAGAAATCTTCTTTACAATATAGCTATAAAACAATGCATGATCATTTTTTGTTAAATTATGCGTAGTCTTTTAAAACCTATAATACCAGTGACTTAATATTGCGTATTGTTACATATCATCATTATGGATATCTATTTATCCCCATTTCAATTAAAAAATAATAACCAAGAATTGGTTTTACCCCCCTCTAAAAGCATCTTACAAAGGGCTTGTGCATTAGCAGTTATGAGAAAAGGCATTACAGAATTAGTTAATATTGGTAACGCACAAGATAATACGACTGCCTTAAATATTCTTAAATCTATAGGATTACAAATTACCCTAAAAGAAAATGATCGTGTTATAATCGATAATACTAAGCCTATAATACGAACAGAAAGACGAATTGATGTCGGCGAAAGTGGATTATCTTTAAGAATGTTTCCCCCTTTATTGTCCCACCATGCTTCATCGCTCTATATAATAGGTAGAGGTAGTTTATTAAACCGCCCTATTAAAGAATCTTTGGATATATGGGCGGGTTTATCAATTAAAAATATGAATCAATCTGATCATTTACCCCTGCTACTATCCGGCACCATGGTGCCTCAAGATATAACTATAAAAAAAACAGATACCTCGCAAATATTAACAGGATTGCTTTTAGCCTTTACAATGAATAAGGGAAATCATCAAATTGTAGTAGAAGAGCCGGTTAGTACCCCCTATATCAATTTAACACTATCCATGCTTCAGGATTTTGGCTTTAATCCCCCGCAACACCAACAGCATCAAATATATCTTTTTAAGGATGCACCAGTACCGGATTATACCCATAACCTATCCTACACGATTGAAGGCGATTGGAGTGCTGCCGCTTTTTTTATTGTACTGGGTGCCATTCGTGGTAATATACAAATCAAGGGTTTAAATAAATTGTCCTATCAAGCTGATAAATCTATTGTTCAAGTACTAGATCAATGTGGTGTTGTTTATGATTTTAATCACCAAAAGCATAACATGCGTTTTTTTGAACCCAAGAATAGTTATCCCGCATTTAATTTTGACGCTACGCATTGCCCTGACTTATTCCCACCTTTAGTGGCATTCGCTAGTATCGCAAAGGGTACAACAATCATCAAGGGTGTTCATCGATTAACACATAAAGAATCTGCACGAGCCCTTACTTTACAACAAGAGTTTACAAAATTGGGGGTGCCTATTATCTTAGATAATGATGACATGATTATTGAAGGGGTTACCAGCTTACGCGAACAGGCTGTTATTAATGCACACCACGACCATCGGATTGTTATGGCTTGTGCTACGACTTTTCTTTTATTTAACATGGACAAACCTTTAAAAATTATAGACGCCCATGCGATTGATAAATCATTTCCCGATTTTTTTATCAAACTTAAAAATGTAACTTCCGTATCATCTGTCTAATAACACAATACTTTTATGAAGCATGAGCAAAAAAGAAAAATAACCATCGCCTTTATTGGTTGCGGTTTCTCAACAACAACTATTTTGTATCATTTTGAAAAGCAGCTTCAAGAAAATACTCCTTACCAATTACATATTCTTTTATTTGAAAAAAGAAAATCATTTGGAGACGGCGTATCCTATCAAACAGAATTGCCACACCTGCGCTTAAATACATTATTGTTTAAGAGTAATCTTAGTGCTGACGACAATAAACATTTTGAAACTTGGCTCATTGCAAAAAAAAAACGAAAGAAACTATTTGAAGAAAGAAGTGTATTCGGCACTTATTTGATAGAAAACTTTAAAAAAACTACGAAACGCTTGGAAAATAAAGGCGTTATCATAGAAAGAATTAGGGGGAGTGTCTATGACATTAAACCCTATAAAAATGGTTTTAGAATAGATGTATTAGGCAATCAGCAATCGTGGCATACCAATTATCTCATGCTGACGATGGGGGTTAATATGCACGAAAATATCTACAAACTATCGAGTAAACGATATATTAATGATATATATTATGCCCCCCATTCATTAAAGGATATACAAAAAAATGACAAAGTATTGGTTTTAGGTACTTCAGCTTCAGGACAAGACCTCATTAATTACTTTTATAGTAACAAGCATCGTGCAACAATCTATATTTACTCGCAAACCACCACAATAGCACATATGTTTAATTTTAAATTCCATAAACCCTCTTTAAAACTCCTGCAAAATTTTTTTAAGCCATTAATAACACTTAAACATATCTCATTAGCCATAATTGCACAATATTGCAAAGAGAAAATCTTTCAATTAGTGAAAACAAACAAAAAGTTTGCTTTATGGACCAAAGGCATATCCATCAAACAATCGTTAATTAGTAAAGAAATACAAGCAAAGACTATGGATATAATTTTTTTAGGCATTGCCTTAAATGTAGCTGATATAGAATATTTATGGGGTCGTTTGAGTCATGCTGATAAAAGAGCATTTTACAAATTATACTATATGCAATTTAAGAAGATAATTATTCACACGCATCGATATACTTTGAAAAAAATATTATGCTTACTTGAAAGAAAACAATTAGTACCATTAAAAAGTAAACAGATCAGTATAGAGGAGACCGCAACCGGTTCTTTTATTGTTAATTGCCAAAAACAAAAACTATCAGTGGACTGGGTAATTAATGCTACCGGTCCAACCCCTGATATTAGTGTACAGCCACTTTATAAATCTTTACTCAACCAGAAACTTATCACCAAGAATCCTTTAAAAGGTATCGCTATTGACCCTAAAACTTTTCAATGTTTAACGAGTAATAAAAAGAATCAAGGAAAAATATACGCTTTATCACCTTGTATCTTGGGGTCTGTATTATTACCGTATAGCATAACATATTTAGCAAAGGCGGGGAAAAATCTATCGACTCATTTTATCAACACCTTAACGCGTAATTCATCAATTGGTTGAAACTTAGAAGAAAATTGGATTTTTAAAATTTAAAAGTGGCTGTATGACAAAACGAATGTATATAATTAATTTTTGATGATTAATCATTAAAAATAATTAACCCACGCATTTCGTCATAGAGCCTTTACTTTTATTTTTTAATTTAAAATTCTAATATCCACAAGTACCATTATCGCAATTACCCCCAAAGCAACAATCAGAAGATGAACTACAACTATTCCAGCTACATCCTACTTTAGGAACTGTTAAACCACCATTAACATTTTTAATTTCAGTTCTTTTAAGAGAAAAACCTAAACTCATTGATTTTTGTTTCATAGATTTATATTTATTTTTAATTTATTTTTTGCAAAATAATTACAGTTTATTAGACATTTTTTTTTTTAAGATGTTAAAAAAGATTGGCAAATATTTTTTTGAGATGCTAAGAGGTTTTAAGGGTAGTATAAAAACATTATTGTTTTTATATGGTTATTTTTCTTTTGTCTGAAGTAGGGATTACACAATAATGTTTAATGATTAATGGTCAACCAATTCGCCATTTTCAACTTTCAATTTCTTTTTTCTGAATCACGGATTAGACGGATACTTTGAGGATTGAAGAATTAGCATGCTTGTTACAAACATCTTTATTAAACATTAATCATTGACCATTAAAGTTAATGCCGTAGGCATGCAACCTGTATTTTGGTGTATCTACAATTGGGAAATGAATTAGCACAGAACTGATTACCATATCGTTACCGGCTCCCAATATGCCATCAATGAGGGGGTATTCATATATTCATTCCAATATGTATAAATTGTTGTTAGGATAAGATTGCCCATTCGTGCGTGCAAGCAAAAAAAGATTGAGCCACTTATTGCCATTGGTTTAATTGTGTATTGTAAATCTCAACAATACCATAAACATTAGCATTAGAAGACCCAATACCACCTATTAAATAAATATTATTCCCCACAGACATTGCTACTAAAGAAGATCGTGGGGTCATGATGTTATTTAAAATACTTGTCCATGTTTGATTTGTTGTATCGTAAAATTCAAAGGTGTTTAATGGTAAATAATTGTTATCACTGCCACCGGCAAAATATAATCTAGTGCCGATATTGGTAGCTACTAATCCGCGCCGAGCCGTTAAATTACCAATAGTACTTGGTGTAGAAAAACTACGCGTTACTGTATCAAAGACCTCAAAAGTAGATAATACATTGTTATCACCGTTATTTCCACCTGCTAAAAATATCTTAGTACCTAAACTGATGGCAGCTAAATCTGTTCGAGCGGTAAAACCAATAACGGGGGATATGGAAGTGAATTTGTTTTGTTGGGTATTAAAAATTTGAAAACTGTCTAAATAACCATTCATGTTACTACCGCCCGCCAAGTATATATTATTTCCGATACCGGCACTCGTTAATCCATAACGAGGTGTAAAAATGCCCGTTGTTGTTGGCGTTGAAAACTGATTGGTCATTGTATCAAAAACTTCCATAATATTTAATGCGTTACCATTATTACCACCTGCAAAATATATTTTCGTTCCTATTGTCGTAGCGGTTAAAAATTGTCGTGGCGTAAAACCATTAGGGTTAAATAAAGTTGTCCATGTTTGCGATGCCGTATTAAAAATATCCAAAGTATTGAGATAGCTACTATTATAATTATACCCACCACCGATGTATAAATTATTGCCTACTACGGCACCAGCCATTGCAAATCTTGGTATTGACATATTGATTGCCGGTCTAATGGTAAAACTATCGATTGGTGAATACGCCAAAACATTTCCGTTTATATCTTTAGCATAGACCTTCCAAAAATAGGTAGTTGCTGTATTAAAACTAATACTATTACGAACCGTATCGTTGGTGTTTATTAAGTTCATATCATAAACTGAAGTTTGAAGATTAGAACTATCTGTACCATAGTAAACATCATACAGGGCAGCTTGATTAAACGGTTGCCATTGGAATATCGGTTGTACGGGTATATTTTGTGCTCCGTTAGTAGGAAATGATAAAAGCACCGGCACAACGGAAGCATAAAATATTGTATCACGGACACATGTGATAGGACTCAAGGGTGTCAAAGGATTGGAGCTAAAGGTATCAATAGTGAGGATAACAGATCCTGAATTTTGTCTTGGTATGTATGAAAACTGTACTAAGGTATCTGTCGCTTTATTTGAAAAAGTAAATGGATTTTGTGCTGTAAAGAAAGTCGTGCCCAGCCAAATAGTATCGGTAGGGTTAACAGGGCGAATATAATAAGACAATCCCGCTGGGCTCGGTACGCTTTGCATCAGATTGAGATAAAAGGAATTGGGAATATTAATAAAAGTTGTTGATGGATTTATTTGTGTTGAAGCGGGCAAAATTGGTGCCGTAAAAGAAATGGTAGCCGTATAAAAAACAGTATCTGCTTGCGTAACCCCACTATTACCAGTACCGGGTGGTAAAGTATCGACCGTTACATTAAAGGTATTTACTGCGTTAAGGGTTGTATAATTAGGTGCATTAAAAACAAGTGCATAATTACTATCCTTAGTTATTTGTGTTACGGTTAAATAAGTGCCATAAGCATAATTCTGATTGAGATAGCTAAAACGAGTTCCTAATAGAGGGGTAATGTAAAAATTTCGTTGTTTACTATTTGCTTGAATGATTTCTAAATTGAGTGCCGTATCTTTCCCTTTTATTAATGCTAATGGAAAAAACATTGAAGAGAAAGGCGTGAATGAACTGGCAAAAATATTATATACCTTATATTGTAATAGAAAAAAATTAGATACCGCTCCATTATTATCTTTTACGATAAAACCCATCATATAAATTCGACCCGAATTGCCACCCGTTGATAACGAGGGGATAAAGTAGAAGGTGTCAGACCCGGTAGAGACTTGTATGCTTTGTTGTGCTTTATATTGTATGCCTTTAAAATTTAAAGATGAATCAGCCGTTAAATAATAAGAAACCGTTGGATTATTAAAACTAGCTTTAATGCCTACTACAATCTGCATAGGATTACCTTCCAATCCCTTTTCAGCTTGTACATCAATGATAATTTGGTTGTCGCTAGGCGGTGTATTGATAGGTTTTTTGCAACCTACAACACAAATTATTATCATTAACGAAGTATGTAATAAAGATTTTATAAAATATTTATTAAAGGGCTGTACTGAAATCATGGTATTATATTAAATAATCAGAATACCGTTTAGGAATGATGAATACGGCAATTGTAAAAGTAGTTCATTTAAGAATACAAAAAATAACTTTTTGGCTAAATTTTGGGGCTAAATCATTTTGGTACTTCAGCGTTAAATACTACTACTGCTCTTAGTACCTCAAAAAGTGACTGAGCCTTTTATTTTTAACTTTTTGTCGAAAATTAAAAAAGATGCTTTTATGAGGCATTTAATGCACTAAGAAGGACAGGATTTACCGGTGTATAGAAGTTTTGAATTTACTTTAAATTGATTCTATTTCTTGCTCTGATAGTCCTGTAATAGAGGCAATATCTTTTATTGATAAGCCCTTTTTTTTTGCTGATAGAACTATTTGTTTTATGCCTTCTTTTATGCCTTCTTTTATTCCTTCTTTTATACCTTCTTTTATTCCTTCCTTTATCCCTTTGGATTTACCAACTAAAATCCCCCTATCGTAAGAACTATCAATACTATTTTTGAGGTCTCTATGGTATTTCAAACTTCGTTCGTAGATATCAAAATCTTTTTGTTTGAAGTTTGATAGGTTTGCTTTGTCAAATGCCTGTGTAAATAAATCGTCTTTAAATATCGAGGGCATCGATTCAAAATCCTCTAAATGTTTAATAAAATATAACCATTGATCTAACCGTGTTATTAGTTCGTTTTCTTCTTTCAGAAAATTAGGCATTTCCAAATAGATATAGGTTAGCTTATCATAAAACACCTGTCCGTGCTGGTTTTTAAGTTTAATGG
>JASGCP010000181.1 GCA_030053995.1 Phycisphaerales bacterium | reverse complement strand
CACTGATTACCAAAGCTGTGTACACCCCACGCGATGTACTCGTTACCATCTGCGATGAAAAAGATAATTATCGTTTTGGGTTTAATTCTGCTGAAAAAGAAAATGAGATAGCAGGTATAGGAAACACTTATGATTTAGGGGCAAGAATGTATAATGCAAGGCTCGGAAAAATGTTTAGCCCTGACCCCAAAGAAAGTATTTATCCTTGGCAGAGTACATACGCTTATTTTAAAAATTCCCCTATTGCTCAATTAGATTTTGATGGTGAAGGTGATTATTATGATAAAAAAGGAAGTCATTTAGGAAACGATGGGAAAAAAGATAATTTAGCTTATACCTCAACAGGAGCAAGACAGCAAGAGATTATGAAAAATGGGAAAGGAACAGGAAAATTTGAAACGATATTTGACAATGCACAAAAACTTTCTGTTACAAATAGTGTTTTAAACCAATATGCCAATACAGTCGCTCAAGAATCTTCTGGAGATGCAACAGAATCTTATGCAATAGCTTCGGCAATATCAAATCTTGCGAATGCAAATTATAAAGGGAACATTTATAATACAATAAGTGCACCTAATCAAATGTATGGCTTTACAGATGGAGGAAGTTCAACGGCATATAATAATAATGCAGAGTCCTCAATGGGTGCTGCAATAAACGCATTAACTGGAGGTACTGATTTTTCTAATGGTGCAATTCGTTGGGATGGTTTTGATTTAGCAGCAAGAGGGTTTAATCACCCGAAAGCTATAAATCAAGGTGTATATTTAACCGATGAACATATACAAGCATTTAAGTCGGCTTGGTCAGACAAATTAATTAAAGCATATAGTAGTGGCAAATACACTTCATTTTCACCTTCTTTTAAAGTAAATACAGGATATAATTATGTATTTAAACAGGCAACAAAACAAAATATAGGGATGGTACTTTATTCTTCTTCGGCTGTACACGGAAGAACATTATTTTGGAAAGCAAATGAAAAATTTTTAATTCAAGGTGCTGATAAAGCTACGGATGTGAATAAAGGATTTAAAGGGAAATTTTAAATTGAATGGGTAAAAATATGTTCATAGTATCAGCAATATTAATTGCGTTATTAAATAGCTGTAATTCTCAAAGTGAAAAATTGCAGAATAGAGAAACTAATATTCATTGCTTAAAAGATACAACATTGAACAATGGTAATTTTTTGAAATATAAACCGTCATTAAAAGATAGTATATGCTTTTTATCCGTATCAATTAATGGAATAGTCAAACAAAATATTGATAGTTTTTATATTGATGAAAATGATTGCCGAATGATACCAAAACTAATATACAATAATGACAGTTGCTTATTTTTAGTAAGTGGCTCAGGATTTACTTATAGAAAATTATATACATATTGTCTAAATGAAAAATCCATAATAAAAACAGAACTTCAATTTGATAATTTGGAAAGTGATTTAAAATATTCTTACTATCCATACACTAAAAATGGAAATTTATTTGTACTAAAAATAGATACATTACAAAATGCCATTGAAGCTGACACTAAAATTAAACTACAACGAAATTTAATAAAAGAAGTTAGTATTAATAAGAATCAAATAACTATAATACAAACCGATAATAAAGAGATTAGTACAATAATAAAATAAAACAGCGAAGCTGTGAAAAAGGGGCAAAAAAACAAGTGGCTTCGCCACACCTTTTAATTTTCTTCTTCTTGTTTTCTTTTTTTTAAGTTCGTTTTGTCGGTTTTTAGTCGTTAAAATTGGCTCCCCACTGACACAAGTATGCAGCGTTAGGAGTAGCAGGGTTGGGTACTTGTGCCTTAGATGAAAAAAGAAAGCGGCACCACCCGTCCTTTTTTTTTTGGGCGGCGACCTCCAGCCTGGGCAGCCTACCGACAACTACAGCGCTATGCCTATGCCGACCTCATCCTCCCCTACACGCTAGAATGTATATATCTCCAAGATTTTTAGTTACAAAGAAAAACGATTCTAAAGGGTACATTAAGAAATATTTTACATATTAGAGAACGTTGGTGCTGATGGCAGGATAGTTCAGTCAGACACAATAAATAAATAGTAAAAGCCCGATTGCTCGGGACTTTTGTCATTCATAAATATCTTTTCTATGTCCAAGGTCAATAACATCCACCAAAAGCACATCATCAAAAATGTCGTAGATAATGCGGTAATCAGCCACACGGACACGATAACCGTCTCTGCCTTTTAGCTTTTTGTAGCCTATTGGTCTTGGATTATCGGCAAGGCTGTAAATGGCTTCCTTGATATTGGAATAATACGGCTCGCTAATTTTTTCAAGAGCTTTAATGGCTCGTTTTTTTAAGGTTACATTATAAGCCATTACTTCGCTTTGCGTTTAGCTTCAATCATTTTAAAGGCATCATTGATAGGAATAGAAGGCTCATCAGATTTTTTGGCTTCGTCATAAAGCCTTATATCTTCCAACTCTTCTAACTCTTCCATAATGGCTTTAAAGTCCTTCATACGAAGTACCACAGATATTTTTTTACCTGCGTTGTCTGTGATGTATTGCGGATGTACTGTAAGCATATCAAAATTATTTTACTGCAATGTTTTGTTCAAAAAAAGTCTGAAACTTGTTTTTAGTGAGCATACCGTCAATAATGCGATACACTGCGTTTTTATCTTCTTCATCCAGTTGCGAAATCAACTGAATTTTTTCGGTAGCGGTTTTGTCTTCCATTTTTACGGGAGTAGGTTTTTTGCTGTCTTCATAGTGTATAATCTCATCTACCGTCATTCCGAATAGTTGGGCAATTTTAGCCAAAGCTTCTACAGAAATATCTCTTTGTCCACTTTCTATTTTAGAATAGTTAGAAGCCTGCATATCAGCGGTAGAAGCCACTTCTTTCTGCATTAAGCCTTTTTGTTCCCTAATCTTTTTTATGTTTTTTCCAATGCTTGCCATATTACTACGCTTTATGAATTAACAGTGCAAAGATAGTCAAACAGGAAAATTTAGGCAATAAAAATATGAATAAGGAAAATTACACTTTCCTGATAATTTGTTTTTTATCTTTGTACTTATCAAAATGGCAAAAAATAATTTTATGGAAATAGCAGACATCAAAAACAAGTTCACCATCTCGGAAGTAATCAAGTATTACGGCTTAAAGGCAGATAAGCAGAACCGTTTAAACTGCCCATTCCACGAAGA
>JASGCP010000054.1 GCA_030053995.1 Phycisphaerales bacterium | reverse complement strand
AAGACAAAAGAAAGAAAAATGACCTTATAAAATATCAAATTATCATTTTTAAAGTTATCAAACTTCTAACATTTTACCCCCCCTTTTCGTCATAGAGCCATTTTTTTGCTAAATCATTTTTTCGATCCTTGTTTCTTGATCTTGGACAGATAACCGGTAAGTACCACCAATGATAAGCGGATTGTTGGCAGTTTCATGCCCTACAGGAAATTCAAAGCAAATCGGATAATTGTATTCTGAAAGGTGCTCGGCTATCATCGTATTTATTTCTGTCCCAAAAGGTGTTGTTGTTTGTAATACATGCGAAAATGAACCGATGATTAATCCAGCTAAAGAGTTCAATATCCCTGTTCTTTTTAATTGAATAATCATTCTATCAATTCGATATTGATATTCGTCAATATCTTCAATAAATAAGATTTTACCCGTAGGATCCCATGCTGATGGCGTACCTATACTGTGTAGTAATATTGATAAATTACCACCTACTAATACGCCCGTTGATACGCCTTTTTTATTCAGTGCATGCGTTGGTATTGAATAGCATGGTGGCTTCCCTATGAGCGTATTATATAAATTTAGAATATAGATTTTATCACCTTCTTGTGATGCTTTATAAAATGCCCCTGCCATAGGTGCATGCAACGAAGGTATTTGGTACCGTGCATAAAGATGATTTAAGAGTAGGGTAATATCACTGAATCCAATAATCCATTTAGGATGTTTAAGAAAATGACTGAAATCTATTTTGTCGATAATTCTACTCATACCATAGCCACCGCGTGCACACAAAATAGCGTGGATATCTTCTCTATCTAATAATGCTTGTAAATCGCTTAGTCTATTGTTATCCGTATCTGAAAAATTATGAAAGGTTGTGAAAACAGTTTTACCCAGTATGACTTCAAAGCCCCATTCTTGAAGTGTTTGTGCACAAGTACTAATAGCATTTGGATAGGATATTTTACTAGAAGGACAAACCATTCCTACTCTACTGCCGGCTTTTAAAAATGGTGGCGTAGTTTTTGCGGTTTCCATAAGGGTAAAATTTTATAACAAAATATTTTTGAATGCTATCATAAATTGATTGATTTCATCAAGCGTTGTATGGATACCTATCGATATGCGTAATAATACAACCTCTTTTTCAGGATAAATTATTTTCATCATTGCAGAACCTTTATTGGCTCCACTGGAACAGGCACTGCCACTTGAACAAGCAATTCGTTCTATGTCAAATGAATAGAGCAACATGGCGGTTCGCTCATTAAATGGTAAAGCTAATGATATGATATTACTGTTGGCATATTGCGGTGTTTGTTCACCGAATATTACGGTGTCATTTGATACGATTTTTCTTAATTCCTTTATAAAATAACTTTTACAAGAAAATAAGTGTTTTTCATATTGTTCTAAGTTTTCGTACACAAAGGTTAACGCTTTTACTAATCCTATAATACCAGGAAGATTTTCTGTACCTGATCGCATGTTTCGTTCTTGCCCACCTCCGTATAATAGAGGCTGTAATCGAATCCCCTTTTCAAGTAATAAATTTTTATTGACATACATTAGCCCACTTCCTTTAGGACCATAAAACTTGTGTGCACTGCCTACATAAAAATCAGGTTTATGTCGTAGCTGACCAAAATTGTAATGGGCTATGCTTTGTACGGTGTCAGAAAAAAATATGACTTTATATTTTTGGCATAAAGTGGCTATGGTTTCAATATCATTGATGAGCCCTGTTTCATTGTTTATATGCATCAATACAACCATAGTTTTTTTAGAGTCATCCTGAATCATCGCCTCTAAATTATCTAAAACAACAAGACCTTGTGCATTAACGGGTAAAAAATCGACAACGACATGTTGCTGATTAACCCAATAGTTTATAGATTGTAAGGTTGCAGGATGTTCAATGGGTGCACTAATAATTCTTTTAACCCCTAAAGAGCGGATGGCTATTTTAAAAACTGTATTAATAGCCTCTGTGCCACCACTGTTAAAAAAAATCTCCGAGCTACTCGTATTTAATAAGGTGGCAAGTTCTGCCCTTGCTTTGTCTAATGCCGCTCGTGCATTTCTACCAAAACTATGAATAGACGATGGGTTACCAAATCTTTCTTTAAAATAGGGCATCATAGCCGATAAAACAGTCGGCTCTAACGGTGTAGTAGCTGCATAGTCAAAGTAAATATGATTTTCCATAGAAAAATAAGTGGGTTTCTTTAATGTGTTAATTTCCTTGTCCGTATTGAATATTCCTTGCCCGTAGCCAAGCTAATACGGTTGGATCAGTAGCTAAGGTATCAAATCCTGCATTACGCAGGCTAGAATAATTACTCGATATACTACCAGCTTGTAAACTGACACAGCTGGTTATACTACTGGGTATTGGTCCTGAAAATGAATTGTTTGAAAGATTTAAAAATTGCAAGGCCGTTAATTTGTTGAGCGTATTCGTAAAATCGCCAGAAAAATTATTATTCCCTAAATTGAGGTTTACTAAATTGACTAAGTTACTAAGATTGTTACTTATAGACCCCGATAGCTGATTGCTATTTAAACTTAAATTATTCAGTTTTGATAACGCATAAAGACTGTTCGGTATGGTACCAGTTAATTGATTATCTGTTAGAATCAAACCGGTCAGTTTTGATAATTCTCCAATTTGACTCGGTATGGTACCGTATAGTTGGTTTGATTTGAAACTGAGAAAAAGTAAATTAGATAGGTTTAGGATACTGTAGGGGATTGTATCTCTAATTTGCATGCCACTCAAACGCAAATTTAATAACCCCTTAATATTACCTAAAGAAGGATTAATCTTTGCTAAAGAATCTTTTGGGGTGTATCCCTGAATATCAATTGTTGTAAGACCCTGAAAATTGCCTAAATTGTTTGGAAGCTGTCCATAAATACCATTCCCCGCAAAACTTAAAGATGTTATTAATGCATCGGAAAATCCTAATCCAATCCAATTAGTTGCATCTTGTTGCACATTATATAAATTTGTCTTTAACCACCCTGTGTTGTTTACCCAATATATGCCGTTGGTGCTGTCGTAGAAGTTAACTAAAATTGCTGAGTCCTTTGAATAATCAGGATATTTGAATGGTACATTATTATATGGATTAAAACTTTTTTTACAAGAACTAACGAGTAGCAAGAATAACAACAAACAACTTTGTCCGAACAAAATAGTAGATATATTGTTGCCGAATTTTATACAGTTACGATGAACTATTGTCTTGTGTACTTTTAATGGATACATTATCTAATTATTTTTTGATAATACTTTATCATGCTTCTCGTAGTATGTGTACATAGTATGAAATACATTGTCGCGTAGTTGCTCAACATCAATATTATAAGGATCATGGGGGGGTAAGATATGCATCTCCATATTGGCAGGCCAAAGGTAGAAAAATTTATCGGGTGGAAATGGCTCGGTTGTATTAAAGAGTAAGACCGGTAATATTTGTAATTTTGTTTCTACTGCTATCGTAAAAGCACCATTGTAAAATTTTGTAAGCGGAACATCTGTTCTATTTCTGCTACCTTCAGGGTAAATAGCCATACTGAGTTTATAATTTTCGAGTATATACTTCATTTTTACAATACTCGTGTTTCTACTTTCTTTACTTTTTCTATCTATTAATACAGCCCCTGAAGCAAAAATAATGTTGAGAAAGGGAACAAGCATCATTGATTTTTTTGATAAAAACTTAGTCCCCTTAATAATTGGTAGGAAGGGCAGACCAAACATAACATCCATGAAACTGTTATGATTAAATGCAATGATATATTGGACATCTTTTTTTATGTTTTCTTTCCCATATACTTTCATACGACATCCCGATAAGGTAAGAAAACAACTCATGTATAGATAAGTTGTTTTTTTATGCCAATAGGTTTTATAGGGATCCGGTATAAAAAGAAAGAAGATATAAAAAGGATAAAAAATAATGGTCAAGGGTACAAAAAATAAAAGCCCCCATAGGCCAAAAATTCTAGGTGCTATATGGGCACGAAACCAACCCTTTTGTGAAAGAATCATGACCGTTTAGTTAATTGAGCAAAGTATTCAACAGTTCTTACTAATTGTGAAACATAACTCATCTCGTTATCATACCAACTCACTACTTTTATTAAATGTTTGTCTCCATTTGTAATAATCTTAGTTTGTGTTGCATCGAAAAGCGAACCATAAGAACTACCAATAATATCGGCACTAACAATCTCATCCTCTGTATAGCCAAAACTCTCGTTACTCGCTTTTTTCATCGCTACATTTACTTCTGATTCAGTAGGTTTTAACTTGGTCATACAGGTTAGCTCGGTTAGTGAACCCGTAACGGTCGGTACTCTTTGTGAAGAACCATCTAATTTCCCTTTGAGTGACGGTAGTACTAATCCAATGGCTTTAGCCGCACCAGTAGAACTCGGTATAATACTCGCCGCTGCCGCTCGTGCCCTTCTTAAATCGCCTTTGGGATGTGGTGCATCTAAGGTGTTTTGATCATTCGTGTAGGCATGTATCGTTGTCATAAAACCTAATTCAATGTGAAAGCAAGTATCCAATACTTGTGCCATCGGTGCCAAGCAATTAGTTGTACATGACGCACAAGATATAACTTGTTCAGTACCGTCTAGTATATGGTGATTAACATTAAAAACAATCGTTTTCATATCGCCAGTGGCCGGAGCAGAGATAATCACCTTTTTTGCACCAGCTTTGATGTGCCCCATTGCCTTATCCTTATCCGTGAAAAAACCAGTTGATTCTATAACAATGTCCGCTCCTAATTGCCCCCAAGGTAGTTCCTCTGGATTTTTAACGGCGGATATTTTAATTTCTTTGTCATTGACAATAATGGCATTGTCGGTATAGGAAACAGGAATATTTAAACGCCCTTGTGATGAGTCATACTTGAGAAGATGTGCTAAAACTTTTGGCGATGTTAAATCATTAATACCAACAACTTCAATGTTTTTATTGCTCAATATTTTTCTTAAACTTAATCGCCCAATTCTACCAAATCCATTAATTCCGAGCTTTATCATAGTTTTTTTTTATAAAGTTATAAAATTATAAAGTACGAATGTCCATTTTTTTTATCAATTACTGTGTAAACATGATTGACCCCCGTCCTTTTTCAATGTATGCCGTGTAGTTTAAGTTGATCCTATCAAAAATAAACTATTTAAATAACCTAAAAATATCTAATCCTAACGCATAGATCATTAATGAGAATAATAAAATCATCCCAATTGTTTGGGATATCTCCATGACTTTGGTACTCGGCTTTTTACCAGTAATGATTTCGATGATACAGAATAAAGCATGACCACCATCTAAGGCTGGTATTGGAAGAATATTCATAAATGCTAATATAATCGAGAATATAGCCGTAATGAGCCAAAAGCTTTCCCAATCCCAATTAGTATGGTAGGCTTTACTAATGCTGATTACAGAACCTAAAGAATCTTCCGCTTTTACTTTACCTCTAAATAATTGCTGTATGCCTTTTAAGTAATTTTCTAATGTGGTAACACAAAGATCTAACCCGGCCGGAATCGATGATAAAAAAGTGTATCGCTTATCAATAATAACAAAACCTAATTTCCTGAAATCACTTAGTTGATAAACCCCTATTTTATGGTTCGACATCAAAGGCGTTGTAATCTGTACGGTATCGGCATCGTTTCTAAGTACAGTTAAAGTTACGATTGACGCTTGGGCTTTTTTAAGAACAGTAAATACATCATCAGAAAATGGCGTTGTGGTGCTGTTAATTGCAATAATTTGATCCCCAATTTTAAGCCCTGCCTTAGATGCGTATGAACTGTCTGCAAAACCGTCAACGACATAAGGAACCCGAACATGAAATAACCCTATACCTTTACTGTGAAATAAAGCAGTCATATTTTGTGGAGAAATGGCTAACTTGAGTATTGTATTGCCTCTATCAACTGTTAGCGTGTCTGCATTATTAATTAATATTTCGGTGTTGACTTTCCGAATATCATTTAGTTCTTTATTGCCTATTTTCACAATTCGATCACCATCTTTTAATCCTATTTCTCTTCCAATACTATCGGCTACAATACCATATTTAAGATTGCTGAGCGGTAATAACTCTTCCCCCCATGTCCAGCGAACAAAAATAAATATCACTAACGCCAAAATAATATTCATAAAAACACCCCCAACCATAATAATAAGTCGCGGTAAAGGCTTTTTGCTTCTAAATTCATAAGGCTCAGCTGGCTTTTCTAATTGCTTTTTATCCATGCTCTCATCAATCATACCGCTAATTTTAACATACCCCCCAAACGGAATCCACCCTAATCCAAACTCGGTTCCTTTGTATTGTTTTTTGTAAATGCTAAACCATGGGTTAAAAAACAAATAAAATTTCTCAACCCTACAGTTATAATGTTTGGCTGTTAAAAAATGCCCTAATTCGTGTATAATAATGAGAATAGAAAATGAAAGAATAAACTGAAGTAGTTGGGTTATCCCGCCAATCCAGTTTATTGAGCATGTAGTTAACATAGGCAAATTATAGCAATTTGATTGCAGTAACAAATAAAATAATTGGCAAAGGTACTTTTATTTTTTTGTATTGCACCAATTCAGTTGAAGTTTTTACGCAACAGTTTTTTCTAAAAATAACTTATGGATTTATTAAGGAGTAGGGGGTGTATTTGTTTGCCAGTGCTAGATATGTTACAAATTTTATACC
Organism: Phycisphaerales bacterium; assembly: GCA_030053995.1. Classification (GTDB taxonomy): domain Bacteria; phylum Bacteroidota; class Bacteroidia; order Chitinophagales; family Chitinophagaceae; genus JASGCP01. The sequence continues at coordinate 7,166 of JASGCP010000054.1, read as the reverse complement.
CGGTAGGGCTTTAACGGCTGACCAAGTTTTGCCACCGTTGTCAGTGGTAAAATAAACACCTCCTTCCTTGGGTGTTGCAGAACTCGGAAAAAGTGTGCCCACTAATATGCCTTTATTGCCATTCGTAGCATCATAAAGTCCCCCATCTATAATTGAAAGATTGGGAGCTACTAAGTTCATGGTATCTGTCCATGTTTGCCCCCCATCACTCGTTGTGCTATATAGTGTCCTTCCGGTAACCGTAGTAGCAACAATAAAGCCGTTTGTTGTTGTTGAAAATAACAACACTTTAACATTACTATTCCTATATTGCATTAATCTTACTCCTTCATTTTTCCAGCTTGTTCCACCATCTGTACTTTTGAATAAAAAATTATAATCGCTTTGTGTATTGCCTTCCCCAACTAAGTAGCCATTGGTAGCCGTATTGAAGGTAATGGCTGCGACTTCAAGGTTTGTTTCGTTAATAGGATTAATAGTCGGGGTTTCTATTGCCCATGTTTGACCACCGTCTGTCGTGTTAGCATACAATAAAGTAGGTGGTTGCAGTTCGTTAGGACCTATAGCTACGCCTTTTATTGATGAAGAAAAAGCGACTACATCTATAATACTTAAAGAGGAGGGCAAGCCACCCTTGTTCTCAATTGTATCACCAATAGACCAGTTATTGCCCCCATCAGTAGTGTAGGCGTATGTTCCTTGTTTTTTTTTGACATTTTGATTACCCTGACTACCAACAATAACACCCGTAGTAGGTCCGCTAAACACCATTTTGGTAATTTCAGCAGACGGCCAAAATGTAATACTGGTGGTGTCTGACCAAGTATTGCCTGTATCAGTACTTGTCATGTAAATAGGCCAACCAATACCGTTGACAGATACTGCCACAAGATTACTAGGGGATGTGGTAAACGCAATCGCCCTTACATCATTAGTAAATAAACTTAATTTTTTTGGCGATGACCAAGTTGTTCCCCCATCATTCGAAGTTATGATGACGGAATTACCATCATCATCGGTTCCCGCTACTGCAATGATATTACGATTTGAAGTGGGGGGAAATTCCTTTTTTTTGCAATGAATATAATTAATTGTTATTAGTAAGGATAGTGTGGCATGTAATAGTAGTCGAGTCATTTTTTGCTTTGTTTTTTTTAGGAAATTATTTTTATCAGGTCTTTATCAAGTACGCTGTGTAACTTTTTATGAATGTAGTTTTTTTTTTATACACCGGATTTATTTTTTTAATACCATATATTCATTTTTTAAAATGATGCCCTACATTTTTTTTCTAATAAAAAGAATAAAAAAAATAAAAAAAAATGATAAAAAAATAAAAAAAAAGAATGAGTTTTGCCACCCACTCAATAAGTAAGTGTATTTTTTTCGACTTACTTATTTAAAAAAGCGGACTTAATATTGATCTTTCTTAAATTATAATTTCTGTAATAACTTATGACGAAATCACTTAATGTTATTTGGACAGACTGCTTAAAAATAATTAAGGATATTGTTGATAATACTGAGCAATATGATACATGGTTCAAGCCAATCATGCCCGTTAGTATTAAGGGTTCCGTTCTTACAATACAAGTACCAAGTCAATATTTTTATGAACATCTTGAAGAACATTATGTTCATGTGTTATCTAAGGTTTTAAAAAGAGTCATTGGAAAAGACGCACGACTTGAATACCATATTTTAGTAGATAGTGATCGTAGAAATGTTGCCGGTGCAATGACGCTACCTTCAACGAAACAGGACACTCATTCACTGAATCGTTATAATTCATTTAATAATAGAGATAGTAATAGCTCTTTTACAACTTCTAGTGTTAAAATCAATAATCCATTTGTAATACCAGGATTAAAAACAAAACAAATCGATTCGCAATTAAACGCACAATATACCTTTGATTCATTTATTGAAGGTGGAAGCAATCGTGTTGCACGACAAGCCGGTTTAACAATTGCTAAAAATCCAGGAACAACTTCTTTTAACCCATTGGTTATTTACGGTGTTACCGGTATTGGAAAAACACATTTAGTGCAAGCTATCGGCAATGAATGTAAAAAGAATTTTCCTAATAAAATTGTGTTATATGTCAGCAGTGAGAAATTTATTAATCAATTTCAAGATCATGGACTACGACATGATATTACGAGCTTCATCAATTTTTATCAAATGGTTGATGTTTTGATTATTGATGATGTTCAATTTTTTAGTAATAAAGCGGCAAAATCCCAAGAGGCTTTATTTTCAATATTTAATCACCTGCATCAGTGTCATAATCAAATTATTTTTACTTCTGATAAATCACCAAGAGAATTAGATGGACTTAATGAACGCTTGTTGAGTCGCTTTAAATGGGGATTGGCTACTGAACTCCAAATTCCCGACTATGAAACTAGAATTAAAATATTAGATTATTATGTCAAAGTTGATGGTACTGTTGTCGATGAGCTAGTTATCAAATATATTGCAAATCATGTAAAAAGTGAAGTGCGCGAACTAAGGGGTGCTCTGATTTCTTTGTTAGCTGAATCATCGCTCAATAATAAAAAAATTGATATTGAGCTGGCGAAAAGAGTATTAAGAGATTATGTTAAACAATCAACGCAAGAAATTACTATACAGAATATTCAGAAAATAGTGTGCGATTATTTTGGTGTGCCTTACGATAAACTTTTGGATAAAACAAGAAAACGCGAAATTGTCCAAGCACGACAGATAACTATGTTTCTTTCTAAAAATTATACCAAACATTCTTTAAAATATATTGGCGAACATTTCGGCGGGAAAGACCATACGACCGTTATTCATTCATGTCATACTATTAAAAATTTAATGGATTCAAATCCTCGCATTCACGATGAAGTTCTAGAGTTGCAGGAAAAGGTTAATGCTATAATAGTAAAATAGCAGAAGTATGATCGATTAGAATAGCTCAAAGAAATTTTGTATTTGTCTAATCAGCGGTATCCGTATCTTCGATGATACGCCATGAGTAGTCCAATAACTTCATTATAACTGTTTATCCCTTTTGTTTGTTTGTTTGCTTTTAAATACTCATCATAAATATTCATCATATAGATGGCCAGTACTTGATTATGTAAGCGCAAAAAATTGTCTATGTCTTGTAGGTCTTTAATAACTCGTTTATTTAAAGGAATGGATTGTTTTGAATTTTTAATGGAATCATGATCATACAATAACGCTATCGATACATATCGGTATATCTCTATATAACAAGAATATTGTAGATACAAGTTGGGCGACTCGATAGAAACAAGGTAGGCAACAAAATTAGCTTCATCCTCACTGGCGTAGCCTATTTGATGGGCTATCTCATGAGCCATGGTATAGGGTATGGTTAATCGGGGAATATTTTGTCGCACTTGTGCCTCACCGGTCAAGGGACTATTATAACCTGTGTACCCAAAATAATCAGCATATTTTTCAAATAAATCTGGTTTTATACAAGGTACGCTGTACCTTAAAAAAGGATGTCTTGTAGAAGCTGTTTTATAACTATTATCAATATCACATTTTATTGTTTCCCATAGTGCTACCCGTAATGTATTCGTACTATCAGGGTATAAAGCTGATGCAAGGTTGTTTAATTTTAGTGCTATTTGATTTCTTAACCCCTGTAAGTCTTGATAGGTGTAGTTCTTAACAGGTGTTATTGTCATTTGATATGTTATACCCAAGCGACTATAATTTAATCCCCACAGAGCATAGAATAGAATAATAAGCCATAGGAAATAATATGTATAACGCATGAGTATGACTAAACATAATCGCCATTGCGTTTTAATAAGCAGTATAACGATCTTTATAAGTATTTGTACAAGTTTTAATACTAAAACTATGTATATAATATCGCCAATACTAAAAGGAAACCAGCGTGTTAGTGATCGCATCGTTACACCTATGTAGGGATATATGCCCATACTATAGTATCGTTCTACAAGGTTAGGGTAATAACTTATAGCGACTATAAAAGAAAGAAGAATAAGAACAAAGATAAACTGGTTCCTACTAGGGTAGCGGTACATAAATAATGTTGACAGACCTGATTATTTAACGGTGAATTGTTTCAAAAATCGGATATCATTTTGTGAATACAAGCGAAGGTCGTTAATACGGTATTTTAATTGGCAAATGCGCTCGATGCCCATACCAAAGGCAAATCCACTATAAACATTGCTATCAATTTTAAAGTTTTCTAGAACTTGCGGATGAACCATGCCACTGCCTAATATTTCTACCCATCCTGTATGCTTACAAATAGTACAACCGCGTCCTGCACATAGTAAACATTGGATGTCCATCTCTGCACTAGGCTCGGTAAAAGGAAAATAAGAAGGACGAAATCTTATTTGCACATTTTGTTGAAAAATTTCTGTTACAAAATAGTACAAGGTTTGCTTGAGATCGGCGAAACTGACCGCTGTGTCAATATATAATCCCTCTACTTGGTGAAAGAAACAATGGGAGCGTGCACTAATTGTTTCATTTCTGAAGACTCTACCAGGACATATAACTCTTATAGGTGGTTTGGTTGATTCCATAACTCTTGCTTGTACACTACTCGTATGTGTCCGTAAAAGATAAGTTGGATTATGTGATAGATAAAAGGTATCCTGCATATCTCTTGCTGGATGCGACTCCGGCAAATTCATTGAGCCAAAATTATGCCAATCATCTTCTATTTCAGGACCATCAACAACAATAAATCCAATTTTACTAAATAGGTGCTCTATATCTCTTCTAACAATTGATAAGGGATGATGACTGCCACGATTTTGATCATAAACCGGCAAAGTAGCGTCTATCGGTATATGACCTTTAGGGCTAATAACGGCTATGTTTAATCTTTTTTTTGTCTCTTCAAAATAAATTTCTACAAACTTTTTAAATTCATTGCAAATATGACCGCATTGCTTTTTCTCTTCTACTGGAACATCTTTTATAGCACTCATTAAATCTTTAAGTATTCCTTTGGATCCCAAAAAATTAATTCTAAATTTTTCCAAATCTTCCTGCGTTTGAATAGTCATTTGATCAATATTCTTTTGATACTGTTCAATAGTCGCCGTTAAGGAATTTAGTGTATTGCTCATGTTGTTTTACGATTTTTTAGCCATTTTAGCTGTGTTTTCGGCTACTTGTAACCCCTCTATAAACATATCAATATCCCCATTAACAATAGCCGGAAGATTATAGGATGTGAGTCCAATACGGTGATCGGTTACGCGCCCTTGAGGCCAATTATATGTTCTAATTTTCGCACTCCTATCGCCCGTGCTAACAAGTGTTTTTCGTTGTTTTGCTATTTCTTCTTCTTGCTTCCGTACTTGTTCTTCGTATAATTTTGTTCGTAGCATATTCATTGCCTTTTCACGATTCCCTAATTGTGTTCTTTCGGTTTGGCACATAACCACCGTGCCCGAAGGAATATGCGTTAATAATACTTTAGTTTCCACTTTGTTCACATTTTGCCCCCCAGCACCACCGCTTCTTGCCGTTTCCATTTTGACATCACTCTCTCTAAGCTCAAAATCTATTTCCTCAGCTTCGGGCATCACCGCAACCGTAGCCGCACTCGTATGAACACGCCCCTGATTTTCAGTTTCAGGAACCCGTTGTACGCGATGAACACCACTTTCAAATTTGAGCGTACCGTAAACATCCTCGCCTCTAACTTCTAAATTAACTTCTTTGTACCCACCTACGGTTCCCTCGCTAACGCTTAATATAGCCGTTTGCCACCCCCGTTTATTACAATACCGAATATACATGTTGAGTAAATCCCCAGCAAACAAGCTCGCTTCATCACCACCGGTACCAGCCCTAATTTCTATAATAGCATCCCGATCATCTTGGGGATCTTTAGGAATCAACATTTGCGTTAATTCCTTTTCATAGCTATCTTTTTTTACTTCTAATTCGGGCAATTCCATTTTTGCTAATTCCCGCATATCGCTGTCATTGCCTTCTAAAGCATTTTTAGCAAAATCATAATCTGATTGGGTAGCTTGTAATTTTCTATAAACGATAACAATCTTTTCTAATTGCTTGTACTCTTTACTGAGCTTCCCAAACTCATTTTTGTTTTGGATAATATTAGGATTAGTAAGTGCTACCCCTACTTGATCAAACCGTGCTATTATAGATTCTATTTGTGAAAACATGTTTTTAATAATGAATGTTTTACAAAGATATTACAAAAGTCTATACAAGAAAGGACTAAATAAATTTAGCTAACATCTACCTTTAGATCCTTGATACCATCTAAATTTATCGTATTTTGATAGCATTTCATTTAGAATCACAAAAAACATATTTTTTTATTGTAAAATTTAATTTGATGTAACTAAAAAAAATAATTTTTTACAGGCAGGCAAGGGCTTTACCATTATGGTGGCTACTATCTCTATCAATCGATTGGCAGAGATTAAATTTTACTTGCTTAGTTCTTTATAATTTTAGTATTGCTACCATGCACTTTCTTTGATACATTCGCATTCGCCTATCTTCCATGGGAACTTAGTCCACATTCTTTTATACTGCCATTCCTTGAATGGTATTTTTGCTATACGCTCAATGGGTAATTACACAAAATTCAGACAAGTTACCCCCATTTCATTATAGATTCACTTGTATTGAATCTTGTATTGAATAAAGCAAACAATATTTGCTAAGCGCAGGCCGTTTGAAAAACTGCAGGCATATTACAACCATAACAAGATAGATTGCTATAAGAAACAATGCCCTGTGTCGGAAAGGCAGATTGTAATGCTGATAACAATAAAGGCTCTGTTACAGTAGTACTTCCATCCCATGGTAAAGTGGCGGAATAATAACATACAGGTTTAGGATTAGATATAGTAACCGATACTTGTAGCCCTAATGTACCGCTCGTACAATTGTTAGGATCCCCCGCACCTCCGTTTATTGCTTTTACATCTGATCTATTGAGCGTATAACCTAGATTTAGAGATTTTGTTTTCATAAATGTGTTATTTGAATGCTTGATTTAATTTAAAATTTAAATGTTAGACAAAATTAAATGGTGAAAGTTAACTGCTATTTTTTTTTTTTTGCTCTATGACGAAATGAGTGGGTAAGTTAGTTACATTTTATATTTGATTACCGTT
>JASGCP010000053.1 GCA_030053995.1 Phycisphaerales bacterium | reverse complement strand
ACGGTAATCAAATATAAAATGTAACTAACTTACCCACTCATTTCGTCATAGAGCCCTTTTTTATAGAATCAAAAAAAAATAATAATATTTAGGAATCAAATATTATATTTATTTACAGTTACTGAAAGTTGCATAGCATACACTACACACGAATTATCTCAAAAGTATTATAAACAATGACTTTTATAGACATTTCACATGTAGCCTAAACAATGTAGCCTTTAGTAAGTATTAAAGAATTTCTCATATTTATTCATTAAAAATAACACGAACACGATGAAACCTTTTTACAAATTTCTTTTACTAAGTTATCTTGCTTTTTTTTCATGTCGAAAGCGAGTCGAAGTCAATGCTAATAATGCGGGTACCATCCGTTATTATTATGTCGGCATTGATTCCGTTGGTTGGGATTATGTACCGCTAGGGTACGATAAATATTCAATGGGGACCCCCGCTGCACCATGGACATCAAACGATAGTCCTTTTGTTATTCGAACATCCACACAATTAGGCAGGGTAGTTGCAAAAGCTATGTATCACCAATATACAGATGCTAGTTTTTCAGAAATAATTCCTCAAAGTGCGGATATGGGTATATTAGGACCTGTTATTCGTGCAGAAGTTGGCGATAGCATTGTAGCCGTTGTTAAAAATAACACGAATTATCAATACAGTATGCATCCACATGGTGTTAGGTATAACAGCATGAATGAAGGAGTTCATCCCATCGAACCGGGTAATAGCTACACTTATGGCTGGGGCGTAATAACGGAGAGCGGTCCACCAGAAGGTAGCCCATTTTCATCAGTAGGTTGGGTATATCATACCCATGTACATGACCGATATGGTGCCGATATAAATGATGGACCTATGGGATTTATAGTTGTTTATAAAAAAGGATATCTCGATCCGGTTAATAACAGAGCAACTGATGTTGCACAGGAAAAATTTTCTATCTATTTATATATGGATGAATCGCAATCTAATTATTTAACGACTAATAGAACCTTATTTCAGCCAGCGGTTACTGTAAGTAGTGATGATCCTGACTTTCAAAATTCAAGTAGCAAAGCAACTATAAATGGGTATTCCATGGGTAATTTGCAATATACCAATATTCCATTGGGAAAGAAAACGCGTTGGTATGTATCCGGTTTTGGAGACTTCCAAGATGGCTTTCATGCACCCCATTGGCATGGAAACACTGTTCTTACAGAGGATCTAGTTAGGAAAGATGTTTTAAATATTGTACCTGCTTATCTTATAACGAGTGATATGACCGCCCAAAATGCAGGAACATGGCAGTATCATTGTCATTTAGACGATCACCTACAAGATGGGATGTCGTCATTTTATACTGTTGAATAAAACGGTTAATTATCTGTACTATAACACGAAGGCTATCAAAAACTTTAAAGATTTTTGATAGCCTTCTTATTGATGTAAATAAACTGATAAACAGAACAAATCCCTTTATTTTTTGAAACCAGAATAATAATGACAAATATTTTTAGTTACGGGCATCTTCGATTGCTCTACTTGGATTTTATGCTCATTATTTGATTGACTATTTTTATTAGTCGTGCTCGTATTAGGATACAATTGAGCTAGTGTAGGAGCAATAACCAAAGAAACGATACTCATAAGTTTAATTAAAATATTCATTGAAGGTCCGGAAGTATCTTTAAAAGGATCGCCTACTGTATCACCTGTAACTGATGCTTTATGGGGTTCACTTTTTTTATAATAAACTTGACCATTAATTTCAACTCCTTTTTCAAAACTTTTTTTAGCATTATCCCAAGCACCTCCGGCATTATTTTGAAAAATACCCATCAATACACCGGCAACAGTAGCACCGGCCAAAAATCCGCCAAGTGCCTCAGGACCTAAAAGAAAACCGATTAGCAAGGGTGCTATGATAGCAATTGCTCCTGGCAAAACCATCTTTTTAATAGAAGCCTTGGTAGATATTTCAACACATTTATCATATTCTGGTTTACCTTTTCCTTCCATGATTCCTGGTATTTCTCTAAACTGTCGTCTTACCTCTTCAACCATGCTCATAGCAGTTTCGCCTACTGCTCTAATTGCTAAAGAAGAGAAAAAGAAAGGCACCATAGCACCTACAAATAAAGATGCGAGCACTTTTGCTTTGTATATGTCAATACCATTAATATGAGCAACGCCAACAAATGCAGCAAATAGTGCTAAAGATGTCAAAGCAGCAGATGCTATTGCAAATCCTTTACCGGTAGCAGCGGTTGTATTACCAACAGCATCCAATATATCAGTTCGTTCCCGTACTTCTTTTGGTAACTCACTCATTTCAGCAATTCCACCGGCATTATCAGCGATAGGACCGAATGCGTCAATAGCAAGTTGCATAGCAGTTGTTGCCATCATCCCTGCGGCAGCAATAGCTACGCCATAGATACCCGCACATTCAAAAGAGCCCCAAATGCCAGTAGCTAAAACAAGAATCGGCAACATAGTAGACTCCATGCCAACCGCCAAGCCGGCAATAACATTAGTAGCATGCCCTGTTGCTGACTGCCTGATAATTGTATTAACTGGTCTTTTACCCATTGAAGTATAATACTCCGTAATAAGACTCATTAGGGTACCAACAACTAATCCAACCGCAATAGCGGATAGAACACCCCACTTGTAAACAACATAATGATCTGTTTCGGGTCTAAATACAAAGCTATCAGGAAGTATAAAATACACCAAGCCGATACAACTAATTGCTGTCAAAACGATAGAGCCCCAATTACCCATATTCAACGCCTTCTGAACTACTTGAGCACTAGCAATAGACGATTTATTAATTTTCACAAATAGTGTTCCTATTATAGAGAAAATAATACCAACACCTGCAATAAGCATTGGTAAGAGTATTGGTGCAAAACCGTTAAAACTATCAACAGAAAAAGTCTCACGACCTAATACCATAGTTGCTAATACGGTGGCTACATAAGAACCGAACAAATCAGCACCCATACCGGCGACATCACCAACATTATCACCAACATTATCGGCAATAGTAGCTGGATTTCTTGGATCGTCTTCTGGTATCCCTGCTTCTACTTTACCCACTAAATCAGCACCTACGTCAGCGGCTTTTGTATAAATACCACCGCCCACTCTTGCAAATAAAGCTATCGACTCGGCACCCAATGAAAAACCCGTTAACACTTCTATCGCTTTTTGCATAGCAAGGGAATCGATAGTTGTAACATGAAACACCGTTAACAATGTAATAAAAAGTCCACCTAAGCCTAAAACTGCTAAACCTGCTACACCGAGTCCCATTACGGAACCGCCTCCAAAAGAAACACTCAAGGCTTCTGAAAGGCTTGTAGATGCTGCATGTGCCGTACGCACATTTGCTTTTGTAGCAATCCGCATACCGATATATCCGGCCAGTGCACTAAAAAATGCCCCCAGCACAAATGCTATTGATATCATCCAGCTAGACTCTGGATTTTGACTAGCCATAATACCCAATAAAATGGCTACAATAACCACAAAATAACCTAATATTTTCCATTCAGCTTTTAAGAAAGCCATAGCACCTTCGGCTATATAATTGCTAATTTCCAACATTTTAGGTGTTCCGTAATCCAACTTAGAAACAGCTTTATATTTACCCAAGGTATACAACAAACCAAGAACACCCATAAGTGGCACTAAATAAAACATTGACGTTATCATATCTACATTTTTTTAATAAAACAAATAAAAAATTTATGTTATAGAAAAGTGAAAATTTAAGCAAATTAGCAATTAAAAGTCAATAGGACAAATAAAATTTACTGATTATCGGCTTGCAAAGAAAGTTTTCTTTTAATAGGACTTAACAAATTAAATCGTAAGCTATCCTGATGCGTCAATACTTTACCCGTAATTAACTCCTGTTTAGAGAGTGGTCTTTTATATATTTGCCAATTAAACCCTTGTAAAAATGAGTTATCACTATTCACACTTCTCATAGGATAAGCCACTCCGGTAACATCTCTTAATAAAACGACCCGATACAGTTCCAAGTCCTTCATAATTAAAGTAATAAATTGACTATTAGATGCATTCATAGCAGCCAATTTATTTTTACCACTCTCACTAAAATAAATACTTTTAGCAGGGCTACCTTTTGTTTTAATAGAATCCACCTGCGAATGCGGATTAAAATAAATACGCATAGGAACGCCCTTAATTTGATTAAAGAAACTATCCAATACAAGACTAATCGCCATAGAGTTCGTAGGTACAAAAAGTTTACGCGGTTTATTATTCTTTGTAAATATAAACATCGAGTCTCCTGTTAATTGATTTTTTTGTGCCCACAAGATAGGCGTTTGGTACATTCTAAAAGTACTATCATTTAAGGAATAAAATAAGCTATCACACACACCTTGCAAAGAATCATGAAATATACGAACGTGATGATAAAGCATAAAAAAATGATCCTTTGTTGTATCAACGATTACCGGTGGCTCTACATTTATCGAGTCAATTTTAGTAACTTTTGCTCGAGCAGATTGGTGATAATGATAACCAATCGTATCCTTACTAATATCTTTTAGTTGCTTCATTGTATCATTTAGGTGTTTGGGTAGCACTAATGAATCTTTAGTATATTGCTGAACGGCCACCTTGATAGGATTAAGAGAAAATTGACTATTGTGCAACAAGTCAGACAACTCATCACTTTTTTTATTGGCAACCATAGACACCGTGTTAACAATTACATTCTTCATCGTAGAGTCAAGCGGAGTTTTTTGCAATTTTGTCTCATCAAACTTATGCTTAACCGTGTCAATAAGGTTAAGTAATTTTGTCTCTAATTTTTCAGACATTCCTGCAGTATCTTGAGCAATCAGTGCTTTCAACTGTTTATCATGCAAACCGCTTACCCGTAAAGGTTCCTTATTAATTGTATCTAATAGTTTTGACAATTGTCGTCTATTTGAGTCAATCAGTTGCATAACGGTATCGCGATAAGCCCGGATCGATATGTTCGACAATTGTTCCGTTATGAGTGAAGGGACTTTTTCTAAAAAAGTTTGAACAATTATAGGGGTATCAACAATTGTATCTTTAAAAGGTACATAATGAAAATTGGGCACACCCTTGCTATCGATAATTTTTTTCAAGTACGGGACACTTAAAAAATTAAATAATCGGTTCACTATATTTTGTTGTACAACATAGCGCTGTAATTTTTTTCTCAATATCAGCGAATCTTTCGCACTAAGTGGGATAACGCGATGATGCGGATGGTAAAAGAATACTTGCATACAATTTGAGCAAGCCATTGGAATCAAAACTTTAACAGAATCAATAGCCCGTATTTTTTTCTCTTGATACTGCAAATAAGTAAATAATTTCTTAGGCAAAAAAGTATCTTTTATTGTTAGCAGAGCATTTATACTGCGATTATCATAAAGAAAATAAAATGTTTGCGGGGTTATATAAGGCGAAAAATAATGTGTATCAGTGTTCCTATTATTAGTATCCGTATAAAAACTTTCATTTTTAATATAATTAGTATCATTAAAGAATAACTGTTTTTGACTCAACAAAAAAGGGTGCATTGTAAACAAGGGAATATTAAAGACTTCGGCATCCTCTATTTGATAAGCGATATCCTGTAAATAGCGTTTTCTATCTTCTTTATTAAACAATGAAAAAGCGTGCTTAGTACTGCCCCCTTTTTTTCTATTGGGGAAATCTTCCTCATCTTCTATATTTCTGTAAAAATGATGCTGAACAAAATAGCTCAACTTCGCTGAGTACAAGGTATCACCGGCACAGGCTATCGTATCAGTTGTTTGAATGATATACAATATTGGATGAATGGTTGCCAATATCTCTTTATAGGTCCTTTGCGATTTAATATCATTAGCTGTAATTTTAATACCTTGAACCGTATCTTTGAATATGGCTTTACCAATGGCATGCCCTGTACCTAACGAGTCGTTTAAATGAATAGTATCAGCGATAAGTGTCGATGCACTATCAATAATTGATGATCGACTAAAAAACAATCCATCTTTTGTTTTAGTATTAAAAAAACCATCGTGGGTCAATATTTTAGTGGTTGCATTCTGAATAACAGTAGGAACAACAAAATCAACAATTTCTTTTTGTGTTTCATATATCATGGTATCCGTTCGGATAATGGTTGTAGGATTATGCAATACAACCTGATGATAAAAATATGCTTTATCTCTATTTGCATAGAAATAACCATCCTTACTCGTTAAGGTGCTATTACCGTTATAGAGTGTACCATTATTATGATAGATAGCCAAATCTTCTTTAGTATAATACTCAAGCTCATCAGTTTTGAGTGTTGATTTTTTATCGATGAGTACCACATGATATTTAAATAAAGAGCTTTTTGTTTCTGAATTATATTTTAGATAATCTGAATAAATTGTCAAACTATCCTTATCGATAATGTGTACATGATTAAAAGCCTCCATAATTTTATGAGCTTGGTCTAATATAGCACTATCACAATAAAAAAGTGTTTTATTTTCTTGCAAGGCAACATCACCAACTAATATTTGTAGTTCGGTTTTAGTAGAATCAATTGATAGAATAGTAATTTTATTAGCATGAATAATATGAATTCTTTTTGTATTGGCAGCGTCCGCTTTATCAACCGATACCAAAACAACACCTATCAAAAAAGCTATACTAAAAACTACATATTTCACAAAACAATGTTTTTTTATACTATCCCCAAACATAAATATGCCCAAGATCATTATGACACTTATTTTACTTGCTCATAACGGTATCAGTTGATAGCGGTGCTAAAAGGGGGGCTTCTTTCGATCGTTTTCCAAATAACGAAAACTGCACATATCGTTTAGGATGTAATCGAATATCATCTAATAAAATATGGGTACCCTGAATGGTACTGTTCAAATTATTATACAATTTTTTATCATGCAATAAAAGCCCCAAACTATTATCACGAGCGTTTAATTGATTCAGTACCTCATCGAGATGTCCAATCATATTTTTAACATCACCTACGGTGCCGCCTATATCTGCATTTTTAAGTTGCATAGACACTGCTTCAAGATTGTCGATAGTTTGCGTAATACTATTCTCGTGTATAGCAATACCTTTTGTAATTTCATTGATATGCTTTATGCTCTCTGTCAGTGCCCCGGAGTCCTTGTTCGTTAGGTATGCCATATTCTTAGTAATAGTTGCAAAATTAGCGATAGCGATTTCTAGATTCTTAACACTAACTCTAACTTCATGTTGTGCTTCAACATCAAGAATATTGTTTATCGAGTTAAGAAGCGTATGTAATGATGCGGTAGTTGCTTGAATTTCACTTGAAACGGGTAATATCTTACTAGCCAAAGCACCGAAAATCCCTTCAGAATACTCCGTAGCTAAGGTATCTTTATTTTTAATAAACACATTTGAATCCCCCAGTCTAATATCAATACTAGGGGTTCCTAATGGGTCTTTAATAATCGTTGCATAAGAATTTAAGGGTATATCGTACAGTTTTTTTAATTTTATTGTAACGCGTATTCGTTTTAAGCTTTTATCTGCATTGGTGATATCATATACTGTTCCTACTAAGAAACCATTAACATAAACCGGATTAGATACGATCAATCCCTTTGTGGACGAGAAAGTTGCAAATATTTTAGTTCCCGTATCAAATATATTCTTTCCTTTTAGGAATTCTATACCGAAAACAAGTAAAAATAAAGCAACGATAAATACCAGTACAATTCTAGATTCTTTTTTCATAGGTAATACTTATGATAGTGTTCATATTACAATCCAATTAATTAAATTCTTTTAACTTTTGTGGAGTCGCGTATACTATTGTGTTATATATTTATGATCTTGGTGATATTTATATTCTTGAATCGCTTTAAAAATAGCTAAACTAATAGCTACCTGCCCGGCATTACTATTGAGATATTCTTCTTCTTCAGGATTACTAATATACCCTACTTCTACTAAAACACTGGGCATAGCCGATCCTTGCAACACCCAAATACCCTTTTCATTGCGTTGTCTTGTACCGCGGTTAACGCGTCCAATTCGATGAAGTTCTTCTTCTATCGAATCAGCTAATTCTCGGCTTTGAACAGCATAAGATCGTATCGTAGTAATTGACGACAAAATGCGCTTTATAGGGATATTTTCTTCATGGCTTATAGAAGGTACTGTATCTTCTGTACCATTAACAACTGGGGTAGCATCATATTTAGAAGCATCATTATTATTCAGTTCAGCATCAATTTTATCTCCCATTTTTTCGGCACTCCAAATATACACTTCACTACCTTGCGTTGTATCTTTTGAATACCAATACTTATAAACAGGAACATCCCTTGTATAAAGTTTTTTGACACCATTTTCTGTTCGATAGTATGTTTGCTGTTTTGTGCCGACCATTTTTTTATGAATCGTTGGATTAGCAGAATTGGCATGTATTGAAATAAAGAGATCACCATTTGCACGATTAGCCATATTCGTTCGTTCGTGCAAATCTATAAAGGTATCCGTTGATCGTGTCATAATTACTTGAACATCATTCATTTTTTTCAAGAGCAAAGAATCTAATTTCAAAGCAATACTCAGACTGATATTTTTTTCTAACGATTTACTTCCTGGAGCACCGCTATCATGTCCGCCATGTCCTGCATCAATGATAATTGTTTTAATGACATCTGACTTTTGAAACATATAACTATTAGAATATGCTTTATCCTTAATAAAAAAAACAAAGCAAGTCATTAAGAAACAAAAAAGGCGCATAGTATTCATTATCCTTATCGGTTATCTATAATTTGTAATCGTATTTAGTGCAAAGTTAATACAAACTAGTGCGAAATTATATAAGAATTATAAATTATTAATTAGCACTCAAAAATGGCTAACAAAATGAGCCGGAAAATAAGGGCAAGGGGAGTCGTAGTAAAAATTTCAAAAACATATTATATTATGAATAAAACACTAATTTTGCAGTTGGAAGTTGCATGATACGCCATCAACGATCCGTTTCAATTTTATTGTTCCACTGTGGTAATGGGGCAATTCTGTTTTTATTTATACCATTTTATTTATTAACATGTACACGATCAAAGTTAATTTTGAACAAAAGGATTTAAAAAGTATTACTTTAGAAAACATTAAACACGGGGATCCTTTGCTTGACATACTCCTGAATAATAATATTAATTTACACCATAACTGTGGCGGTGTTTGTGCCTGTAGTACCTGCCATCTTTATGTAGATAAAGGTGCAGATTTCTTAGAAGATTTAAGCGATAAAGAAGAAGATTTTATAGATCGAGCTGTATCACCAAAAATTAATTCAAGGTTAGCCTGCCAATGCACAATTCTTAAAGAATCGAATGGGCTCATAGAAGTTACACTACCCGACCAAACACAGTTTATAGGTGAATAAATTATTTAAGAACATTATTTTTTGCTACATAAAAAAACTAGATAATAAGATATGACTACCCCTTATGAGCCGCCGATCTATTGGGAAAACCACGAAGATATTGCACAAAAACTATATGAACGATTTGGAGACGATTTTAACGAAAGTAAAATTTACCGAATTCGCTTCCCCGATTTGTTGGAATGGGTATTACAATTACCACATTTTGAAGGTAAACGATCGGAGTGTAATGAAGGACACTTAGAAATGATTCAATCTGCATGGGTTTACGAATGGCGTTATAATCAAAAAAAATAAAAATGCAATCAGACAATCGTCCGTTTTCTTTATTAGAACGATTCCGTCATATCAAAGCATTTGCCTTTGATATTGATGGTGTATTAACCGATAATTCACTTTTAGCATATAGTGAAACTACCTTAGTGCGCTCTGTTAATGTCAAGGATGGATTAGCAATTGTATTAGCTATACAAGATCAATACCCAATTTTTATAATTAGTGCAGGTGGGTCTGAGGAGTTAAAAATGCGCTTTTCGCGACTTGGCCTATCCGAAGTATATGTTCAATCTACTAATAAATTGCATGATTTAAAAATGTTATCAGAGAAATATCATCTTACGCTTAGTCAAATATTATACATGGGGGACGACTTGCCCGACAAAGCCGCGATGGAGCAAGTAGGCGTTGCCGCATGCCCTGCTGATGCATCCCTTGAAATTAAACAGATAGCCAATTATATATCCCCCTATATTGGTGGTAAGGGTTGTGTGCGGGATGTAATCAACAAAGTGCGATCGCTAAAAGTGGTATAAACATTTTTTTAGAATTTATAATGAATAGAAAATCAAGAATTATGATAATTTTCAATCGTATAATATTTTATAGATGATCTATAAATACCATAATAAATTGATTATATAATTTGCTACGATGAAACATAATTAATAATCAAACCACTAATCAAAAAAGTATATGTCATTACAAGAAATAGAACATACAGAATATAATACATTAAAGGATAAAATATCATTTGAAAATACGCAACAGGCTTTTAGTAAAAAAAACACCAAAGAATTAAGGAACATGAAATTTATATTTTCGTGTATGGGGTCTGAAAATATAAATCGTATAATAACATACTTATTGCCTAAAATGGTATCTTCAAAATTGCCACTAATCAAATGGATCATTAGGCGGACCATATTTAAGCAGTTTACCGCTGGTGAGACAATAGAATCATGTATTAAGACCGCAACAAAATTGGGCAATGCTGGGATCAATACTTGTTTGGACTATGCGGTGGAAGCCCAAGAGTCTGAAGAACAATTTGAATTAGTAACGCGTAAAAATATTGAGATCATAGAAAAAGTGGGAAAAATAAATAGTATTAAAGCCCTTTCTTTAAAACTAACCTCTATATGTCGTTTTACACTACTTGAAAAACTGCATCAATCGCAAAGAATACATAGTGGTATTCATGCTAATGAAATGGATAACCACGAATGGCAAAGAGTAGTGGGTAGATTATATTCAGTATGTGAAGTAGCATATAATAATAATATGAGTGTATGGATTGATGCAGAAGAAACTTGGATACAATATCCTATTGATAAAGTTGTCCTTGAACTCATGGATCACTTTAATCGAGAGCGGGCAGTCGTAATCAATACCTATCAACTTTATTTAAAGGATAGATTAGATTTTCTAAAAATATCACATCGCATTGCTCAAGAAAAGGGATTTATTTTAGGGGCTAAATTAGTGCGCGGTGCTTATATGGAGAAAGAAAGACTTAGAGCACAAGCCATGCAATATGAGTCACCCATTCATATTAATAAAAAAGACTGTGATGCAGACTTTGACCTTGCTGTTCAATATTGTCTTAGTCACCTTGACAACATTCATGTAGTTATTGCATCACATAATGAGAAAAGTAATTATATCGCACACCGAACACTAGTCGACAACAATATCAATGTACAACACGAGCATGTTCACTTTGCACAATTGTATGGTATGAGCGACCATATATCCTTTAATTTATCACATGCACAATGTCATGTCATTAAATTTATTCCTTTTGCACCCTTAGAAGATATGATCCCCTATATGATTAGACGGGCTCAAGAAAATAGTTCTGTAAATGGACAAATAGGCCGGGAATTAGCACTAATAAAGAAAGAACTTACCAGACGCAAGGAGTCTTTCAGCAAATAAAAAGTAATATGATATGAAACAATATTTAGATTTACTCCAACATATTTTAGACCATGGATTACCCAAAGAAGATCGAACGGGTACCGGTACACTGAGTTGTTTTGGTTATCAAAATAGGTATAATCTGCAAGACGGATTTCCATTAGTTACTACTAAAAAGTTACATCTTAAAAGTATTGTTTATGAACTATTATGGTTCTTAAAAGGCGAAACAAATATACAATATCTACGAGATCAGAAAGTTAGTATTTGGGACGAGTGGGCTAATGAGCATGGTGATTTAGGTCCCATCTATGGTAAACAATGGCGCAGTTGGGAAGATAAGCATGGAAAAAAAACAGACCAAATAAGCGATGTTATCAATCAAATAAAAAAAAATCCAGACTCCCGAAGGTTGCTTGTTAACGCGTGGAATGTAGGCGATATAGACCAGATGGCGATTGCCCCTTGTCATGCTTTATTTCAATTTTATGTTTGCGATCATAAACTAAGTTGTCAGCTGTATCAGCGCAGTGCAGATGCCTTTTTAGGTGTTCCGTTCAATATTGCATCATACGCCCTACTAACAGCCATGATTGCACAGGTATGTTCCTTAGAAGTGGGCGAGTTCATTCATTCTTTTGGCGATTTACATCTATATAAAAACCATATAGATTTAGCCAAAATGCAATTAACACGTGCCCCCCTAAAAATGCCCATATTAAAGCTCAATAATGATATTAAAGATATATTTGCATTTACTTATGATGATATTCAAATTATTAATTACGAAGCACACCCTGCAATCAAAGCACCCATTGCTATTTAACTTACTATTATTCTATGACCGTTACGCCTCTTATTAGCTATAGCTTATTTGAACAAAAAATATTTGAGCAATTAAAAATAGTTAGTCATACCTTAGGTATTCCTACCTACTTGGTGGGCGGATTTGTGCGCGATAAAATATTATCTTTAAACCCTGTAGAAGCAGACCTCTGCTGCCTTGGTGATGCCCATTTAGTTGCCGATGAGTTTGTACGCAATTATTATCCTTCTGTTACCGTCAAACATTTTAAACGCTTTGGTACGGCACACATAAGTCTTTTTGATAAAGTATTCAACTGTCACTTTATCATTCAACTATCCAGTACAAGAAAAGAAAGTTATAATCCGACCAATAGAAACCCTACTGTTAGTAACGGTAATTTTATGGATGATCAAGAAAGAAGAGACTTTACCGTTAATACCTTAGCCATACATTTAGATAACCTATACGAAATCATAGACACTTTTTCAGGTATTAAGGATATGGAAAATAAAATTATACGGACCCCGATGGATCCACTAATTACTTTTTCTGACGACCCTTTGCGTATGTTAAGAGCCATTCGCTTTGCCACACAATTAGATTTCACTATCGTTCCCGAGACGCTAAGCGGTATTACCAATAACGCATCAAGAATTAAGATTGTTGCACAAGAACGGATTACTGAAGAGTTAAATAAAATTATCTGCACGGCTTATCCGTCCAAGGGTTTTTATTTATTAGAACAAACAGGATTACTCGATATTATTTTACCTGAACTAACAAAACTGCGCGGTGCTACCTATATCGATGGGATTGGACACAAAGATAATTTTGCTCATACCCTGCAAGTATTAGATAATGTAGCACAAGAAAGCAACGATATTTGGTTGCGTTGGGCAGCTTTATTACATGATATAGCTAAACCAATAACTAAAAAATTTCAACAAAATATTGGGTGGTCATTTCATGGACACGAAGTTAAAGGTGCTTATATGGTTCCTAAGATATTTGCAAAACTGAAATTGCCACTTAACGAAAAAATGGCGTTTGTTAAGAAACTGGTATTATTACACCTTCGACCAATTAGCCTTACCCAAGATAATATTTCCGATAGTGCTGTTAGAAGATTGCTTTTTGATGCGGGGGAAGACATTAATGCACTGATGATCCTTTGCAAAGCAGATATTACTTCCAAAAACAAAACTAAAGTTGCTAAATTCATAGCAAACTTTACAATGGTGCAGGAACGCATGAAAGAAATTGAAGATAAAGACCATTTAAGAAATTGGAAATCTCCCATATCAGGCGAATGTATTATGAATACTTTTAATATTGGACCCGGCTATAAGGTGGGCATTCTCAAAACCTATATTAAAGATGCCATACTAGATGGTATTATTGATAATAACTATACGGCGGCTTATAATTTAATGATTGAAAAAGCAAAAGAACTCGAGTTGGTTGTTCCTGATGCAATTAAAAAGTAAATGCACACCAATAGGATTTATTCAAGGAAGACATATATGATAGAGTCTATGGTGCTGTTAATAAAGATGCTGCTCTATTAGGATTAGAAAAATTTGAAACAAAATGGGGTAAGAAGTATGAATATG
>JASGCP010000180.1 GCA_030053995.1 Phycisphaerales bacterium | reverse complement strand
AAGTGAGCCGTAGTTTTGCAGCCCTTACTCTGCAGGCTTGATTTTTTCTTTGTTTGTTTCTTTTGTATCAAGACAAAAGAAAGAAAAATGACCTTGTAAAACTTTAAATGGTCGTTTGGAAAAGCAACTTTTCAGCTCTAATTTATGGGTATATTTAAGCACTCTTTTTTTACTTTAAAATTTACATTTTACAGGCTTACTCCCCACAAAATAAAAGTGTCCCAAAAATTATGAGTTATCATTCAAATGGGGGCGTCTGTCGTTTGTTCTTTTTTCAGAATTAGTTAATCGCCATTCGGCAATATCTTTTTCATTACCGTTGAGAAGAATATCGGGTACGGTATAACCTCTAAAATTAGCAGGGCGTGTATAAATTGGCGGGGCTAATAAATTATCTTGGAACGAATCTGTTAGGGCCGATGTTTCATCCTGAAGTACTTTGGGTAGTAATCGCACAATTGAATCAACGAGCACTGCTGCTGGCAATTCGCCACCGCTCAGCACATAATCACCAATTGAAATTTCTTTAGTAACCCATTGAGTACGCACCCGCTCATCAATACCTTTATAATGTCCACAAATAAGGAGTAATTTTTTTGATAAAGATAACTGATTGGCTATTGGTTGCGATAAGGGTAGTCCATCAGGGGTTAAATAAATAATGTCGTCATATTCACCGTGCATTTTTGTAAGTTCTTCAATAGCGTTTACAAGTGGCTCACAACGAATAACCATGCCGGCACCGCCACCGTACTGATAATCGTCTATCTGACCATGCTGGTTAATAGCCCATTTTCTTAAATTATGAACGACAATATTAACGATATTCTTGGCTTGTGCTCGTTTAATAATTGAGTGCTGAAAAGGACTTTCTAATAATTCAGGCACCACAGAAAGAATATCGATGTGCATATAATCAATTTATTTATACTCGCCAAAAACTTGTCTTAACGCATCAGCAATTTCACCTAAGGTTACTTTATTTTCTACTGCTTCAATAACGAGGGGCATTAAATTGGTAGTACCTTGAGCAGCTTCATGTATTTTATTTAAAATATTCTTACAGGCAACATGATCTCTATGTGCCTTAATATTGCGTAGTTTTTCTATTTGTACTAAACGAATGCTATCGTCAACTTCAAACACGGGGATCGTTTGTGTTTCTTTTTTTTCAAAAGCATTGAGTCCTACAATAATTTTCTCTTTATCTTCTATTTTTCGTTCATATTGAAAAGCACTCTGAGCGATTTGTTCTTGCATGTACCCTGCTTCAATAGCAGCAATGCTACCGCCCATTTTATCAATGATATCGATAAGTTCATTAGCTTTTTTTTCAATTTCGTTCGTTAGGTTTTCAACATAATAAGAACCGGCTAGCGGATCTACCGTATCGGTTACGCCTGTTTCATAAGCAATAATTTGTTGGGTTCGGAGTGCTAATAGAGCGGCCTCTTCAGTTGGAATACTTATGGCTTCATCATAACTATTGGTATGTAAACTTTGCGTGCCCCCTAACACAGCAGCCAAGCCCTGTACCGTAACACGGGCAACATTATTGAGCGGTTGTTGTGCCATCAAGGTGGAGCCTGCTGTTTGAGTATGAAAGCGTAAGGACATAGCTTTATGATCCTTACTCCCAAAAGATTTCATAATTTTTGCCCACATACGCCGTGCTGCTCTAAATTTAGCAATCTCTTCAAAAAAATGATTGTGCCCATTAAAGAAAAAAGATAGCCGTTGTCCAAAAACATCGATATCTAAACCTTTATCTAAGGCTGCCTGAATGTATGCTTTAGCATTCGATAAGGTAAAAGCTACTTCTTGCGATGCCGTACTACCTGCTTCTCTAATATGATACCCTGAAATCGAAATCGTATTCCACTTAGGTAAGGAATGACTACACCATTCAAAAATATCGGTTATAATACGCATGGAAGGCTTTGGGGGATAAATGTAGGTGCCTCGTGCAGCGTATTCTTTAAGAATGTCGTTTTGTATAGTGCCTGAAATATTTTTCAAATCAGCACCTTGCCTTTTTGCTAAAGCTACATACATGGCGAGCAAGATAAATCCGGTAGCGTTAATGGTCATCGACGTGGTAATCTTTTCAAGGGAAATATCCTTAAAAAGTAATGCCATATCTTCGATGGTATCAATTGCTACGCCTACTTTACCCACTTCGCCTTCTGATAATGTATGGTCGCTATCATAACCAATTTGCGTTGGTAAATCAAAAGCTACGCTCAAGCCCGAAACCCCTTGTGCTAATAAATATTGGTATCGTTTATTGCTTTCTTCAGCCGTAGAAAATCCGGCATATTGACGCATAGTCCAAAAGCGACCACGATACATATCTTTTTGTATGCCTCTTGTAAAAGGATAAACACCGGGTATTTCTTCATCTTTTGTAGGAACATCTGACGGATAATAGCATTCTTTAATAATGATACCAGAGTCCGTTTGTTTGATTACCGTTTTTGTGTCTTTTGCCATAAAAGAAAAATGGGTTATAATATTTTTTTAGCTTCCGTGTTTAATATCCGTAATACATTTTCAGAAAGAGTAGCTTTGTCGGGGTTGTTAGCAATATAGTAGGCTATTAATTTATTTAATTCACTAATGTCATCGTTGTTTTCCATCGTACTTCCCAGTTGATTAATAATTAAAATGGTTTCTTCTTTTAATTGTTGTACGGCTGCCCAAGCATCTAAGCTAACATAAATTTGTTGCGTAATATTATGTTCAAATTCTTGTCTGATCGTTTGTGTTAAAAGATACTGCCACCCTTTTGCGTCCAAACCCGTTCCATCAATGCGTGTGATGAGTTGGGTTAAGGCAATTCTATTTGAAAAAATAATGAGTCGCTCGTAGGCTTGTAATTGCAAACTACTATTTTCCTGTTTGAGAATAGCTGGAGCCGTGGGGGTATTTTTTTTTAATTTGTTAAGTTGGTATCCTATTAAGATGCCAGCTCCTAAAACGCTCAATACAATTACAATTTCTAAGATCATTTTTTTTATACAAAGGTAATAAGTTTGAATAGATATTTAAAAGATAACAAGATATATTTTGGAACTAAATTTTATTTTTTTTGTTGCTTAGTCATAAACTATATTTGTGAAAAACAAAGAAATGCATAGTAGTGAGGAAGAAGGTTTGTTAAAGGTTAAAGATTTGGTTGACCGGTTTGATAAACAAAAAGGGTCTTACGAGGATGCTACCTAGTCGTCCCTTAAATAATTTTAATTAATTGATTGTCAATTAGTTAAAATTATTT
>JASGCP010000052.1 GCA_030053995.1 Phycisphaerales bacterium | reverse complement strand
AATGACCTTATAAAATACCAAATTTAAAGTCATCAAACTTCTAACATTTACCCACTCATTTGGTCAGAGAGCCAAAAATAGTTGCCCATTCAGAGAGCCAAAAATAGTTGCCCATTTTGGAAAGAATATAATATTCAAGATAATGACCGTTCCAACTGCTCCTTCCATTTTTCCCATTGTGGCATGAGTTTGTTTTGTAAGGTGTAAAATGCTTTTGTATGGTTATGATATACTAAATGACATAGTTCGTGTATGACCACATATTCGATGCTTGCTTTGGATGCTTTAATCAATTCTGTATTCAAGATAATCTTACCCGATTGGGTACAACTGCCCCAGCGTTTCTGCATGTGCCGAACATACAAGACGGGTTTAGGAATTTTATATTGTTTAAATTTTTCCAAGGCACTATTCACTAATTCGTTAAACAAAGCTACCGCTTTTGATCGGTACCAATCATTTAATAATATTTCTAAATATGGGGGTGTAGTATTTTTTGTTGCAAGGATCATCACCCCTCTATAAATTTTTACGGTATCTTCTTTATCTTGCACAATCTTCAGCTTATATTGCCTACCCAAATACAAATGCGTTTCACCATTAACAAATTGGCGTTTGGGGGTACGAGGATTATATCGATCAAAAAAAGTCTTTTGTTTCAGTATCCATTTAGACTTTGATTGTACCTTTTTATGAATATCAGATACCGATGAACCTGTTGGGGCAACAACTTGCACGGTGCCTTCAGGCAACACTTTAATACCTAAAGATTTACGAGCAACAAAGGATAGTTCGTATTCAATTCTTTTACTGCCGTATTGTACAATATGGATATCCCGCATCATTAATTATATTTTAATTTTGCAATTTTTATTACTTCTTCTATCAGCTCATCTATTTTATCAAACGAAAATTGGGTGTCATACTGTTTTTGTTTTTCAAAAAGTAAATCATCGACACCATTCTTCATACGCTTTTCAATTTCTGAATTAGTTTGCCAATCTATTATAGGGGTGTCATTTTCAAAAATTATTTTTTTAATACAGGCTTCTACTTCGAGGGCTATCATCGCTTGGACTTCTTGATACTGTTGCATTTTTGCAAAACTATCTGCTAATAAAACATTGATTAAGTTATAATAAGCGATGGTATCAGGCTTACCTTGAATACGGACCGGCACATCTTTTTGTTTTCCTGAAAGGAATTGATCTTCATAATCCTTTGCTTTTTGCAAATAGGTAGCTTCGTCAAGTCGATGCTGATGATAATCATTAATTACTTCTTGAATAAGGGTTGATAATTTTTTATAGAAAATAGGATCTTCATTCATTTTTACATGAATAGCCTTTACGGTTCGAGTAGCAATATGGTCGGCTTTTGCTGCACTACCTTGGATTTTTTCAACTTCTGCTGTTCGTTGTTCTTTATCAAAAATATTTACCAGCTCAGTGATTTTTAATATGTCCCCTTCCGTAGTAATATGTTTGTCGATTAGTTTCTGAACTTGCTTTTCATACTCTTTATAATCAACCGCATCATAGTATCGGCGTTTGACATCAACGCGCAGTTTCAAAAAAAACGCACTATCCTTTTTATATTTATCAATCATTTTTTCATTACTACTGTCATTAAAAGTAACAGACGCCATTGATAGTTTAAATAAACGAAGAAAGACTGATAATTTCTCATAAAAAAGATGCCGCATGCTTTCATCTCGTAACAATTCAGAATAAGCACCGGCGTCATATTTATTGTTGATTGTTTTAAATATATCCCATAGATCACTATGGGCTTGTGGTAATTTATCAATTTCTTTATTAATGTTGATGAGGGTACCGTTCAATTCCTCCGCGTCAAAATCGCTCAAGCCACTGTAAGTATTCAACGCCTTATCAAGATTTTCCAAATTGCCGTAGTAGTCAATAATCAAGCCATATTCTTTACCAGGTGCTACCCTATTGACTCGTGCAATTGCTTGTAGTAAAGTATGCTCTTTTAAACTTCTTGTAATATACAATACCTGATTAATAGGTGCGTCAAAGCCCGTAATGAGTTTATCAACGACAATAATTATTTCTGGTTGATCCTGCTTTTTAAACGCTTCGGTGATTGCTTTTTCGTATTTTTTTGAATTACCATATTTACTAAGCATAGCTTTATAAAACTTCTGCACAAGGTCTTCGTTCTCTTCAAAAGCATCTTCATGGTTCTCCCGCATATCTGGTGCAGATATCAGTACGGCACAGCTTACTTTGCCTATTTCATTGATGTAATCTCTATATTTAATAGCTGTTGTTTTGTTTGGTGCAACTAACTGACCTTTAAAACCAGTTCCTTGAATGTTATCTACAAAATGATCGCTGATATCCCAAGCACGGGCATAAATAATCTGATCTGCTTTGTTGAGATGATGAGGCGTACTGTATTTTCTTTTTAAAGCCACTTTACCAAAAGTTGTAAGGGGTTCAGATATTTTATCGAAAAACGAATCTAATGGTTTGTCGTTTACTTCTATGATGTTATGTCGCCCTTCATAAAGCAAAGGAACTACGGCTTTATCTTTTACGGCGTCGGTTATAGAATACACATCGATAATGCCCCCAAATTTATGAGCTGTATTTTTTTCTTTTTTCATAAGTGGGGTGCCTGTAAAAGCAACAAAACATGCATTGGGAAATACTTTTTGCATTTTTACATTAAAACTACCGTATTGACTACGATGCCCTTCATCTATTAATACAAAGATATTAGTCGAGGTAAAACCTTCTTTAGCTTGGTTTACGGCAGCTTCAAATTTATTAATTACAGTTGTTATAACGGCATCAGTAGGACTATCAATCAATGCTACCAAATGTTTACCTGTTTCAGCTTCTTCTACTGGAACGAGACATTTTTTAAAAGTTCCTGTAATTTGATCATTCAATTCTATACGATCGGTTACTAAAATTATTTTAGGATTTTTGATAAGCGGATGAGTGGCTATTAATTGTGCTAACATAACCATAGTAAGCGATTTACCACTTCCTTGTGTATGCCAAATTACGCCCCCCGTGCGTTTGCCTTGTGCATCGGGCACTGATATTTTTTTCAAAGTTTCTTTAATAGCAAAAAATTGCTGATAACGGGCAATTTTTTTATTATCTGCTTCATACACGATAAAATTAAACAGAATATCCAATAGCCGTTGTTTTGGGCATAAACTGAACAACAATTTATCCTGCTCAGTAATCACAACCTCTTCCTTTTCTAACTGATTAAAATGATACAATACATGCTTAAATCGTTGGTTAAAAAGACTTGTCCTTTCATCATTCGGCAGTTTGCTATTTTTTAATTGTTGCAGGGTATCAAAATAATTTACATCCTCGATTTTAGTTCTAAATATTTCTTTCCAAACACTCCAAAATTCCTTTTCGATACCGGTTGTACCCAATTTTGCTTCATGCACCGCAAGGGACAGCAGCATATTACTGTATTGATATAATCCCCTTATACCATCTTCAGTTTGATTGCGCAGGTGTTGCGAAATAGCTTCGCTGATGGGGTCTTTTATGGCATTGCTTTTACATTCAATCACCACCATGGGAATACCATTAATAAATAGTACAATATCTGGTCTGTAATGGTCATTACGCCCTGTACGCAAAACACTATATTCCTCAGTTACATGAAAACTATTATTATCAATATTTTTCCAATCTATATATTGAAAAGAGAAACTTTTTTTATCATTTATTTTATCATTTGAAATTGTCTGTTCTAAGCTCGTGCCTAAGGTAATTAAATCATAAAAAAAACGATTAGCGTGCATATAGCCGTCTTGTATAGGCAATTCCCGCATGGTAATAATAGCAGTATTAATATTACTTTCAGAAAACGGAACATCCTTGCCCTTGTACTGAATACTATTAATTTTCTGCAATTGCTTTTTCAAGATAGGTTCTAGTAAAACATTACCGGTTCTACCGCCACGCATGTCCATGGCTTCTTCTGGGGTAAGATAAGTATAACCCATTTTAATAAGCATTTGTAAAGCAGGTATCTGAGATATGTGGTCTTCGATGTAAGAGGGCGTGGACATAAATTGGGGGATATTTGGTGATTGATGTATAGAATTAGTTACATTGTTGTTGATGCAATTTTATTATCAACACCATAATCCTCAGCTGATATATAAATTCCGCTTAATGTTCTATCAATCTCAATATCAAATTCATAAACATTTAGTTTTGTACCTAACTCTTTAAATATCTCTATACATCGCACATAATAACCACTTTGATTCAGAAAGTTTTCATTTAAAATTGTTTCATGCTCTATCTTATTTCTTTTGTCGATTATTTTTTTTAGATCGTCCTTTGTTTTGTAATTATTAGTTGCAACATGTTTTTTAACATGTTCGCTCAATTTGCCGTCCCTATTTTCATCATATCCACTTAACTTTCCCAATAGCCTATACATTATTTTTTTTCCATAAACAATCGCTTGACAAAAAATATCAAAATTCTGAGTTTTATATCCTAATTCAAATAAATCCGCAAATGACAATAACTCTTTATAAAACAGTATTTTTTCTTTGTTCATGATAAAGGAATTAAAAGAGTCGCCTAAATCATTCATAAACTTTTTATAAATATCATTGCGGGGTTTAGAATAAACTTGCGTTAAATATTGTCTTTGTTGAAGTTCTAACAAACTTTCTAAACTCCGGTATGTCTTGAGCTCGTTTCGACTTTCCTCAGAAACCATTTTGTGCCCGAATTCATTCGGATAATTTTTAGTGAATATACTTCTAATAATTTCATTATTCCCACCCCCACCCGTCAAATTACCATCAATAAAACTCATTTCATCAATTATAGGTTTATTATGTGTACCGTTGATAGTACCAAATATATAATTATGTTTGATGTTTGTTTTTATGAGTAATTGCATAATAATTCTACTAGCAAAAATAGATGCCCCCTTTTGTTCAGCATTATAAATAATATATTGCCCAGTATCATTCAATTTATCAGCTGGAATTTTTTCTACTTTATCAATTAAGAAATCTGAAAAAAATTGTCTCAACTTGAAAAAATGTATGCCAATTAGTCCGTGTCTCAATAAAATAAGATGAAAAAAATCATTTTTATAATCTGCTTCTATATTATCATCTAAGTGGGTTCCATTAGGATTGTTGAAAAAAAAGTCATTACAGGATGCTTGAGATAATAAATAATCATTTTCCATAATTACAAAATGAGGCGTAGGTCTGAACACAATATATCGTTGCATAATTAACTATTTTTTGATACTAAACCTTTACTAAACCTTTACTAAACTATATTAAGATTCCATTTTGACCAAGTTTTACTACCTACATTTTTTATTTTAGCATTTCTGCTTAATTCTCCTATTAAATTAGCAATCTTTTTTTTCTTTTGTTTGTCACTCATCCAATCTGGTAATTTTTGCCATAATAATTCATCGATATCTTTCCGTTCCATTTCTTTATGGTCGCTTATTGCCTTTAAAATAAAATCCAAATAATAATTCTTATCAAAAGCCTTATTTTTTGAATAAGACGCTTTTTGTCCTATTTTTTGTGCTACTTTTATACCGATGTAATAATTCGGTTTTCTACCTTCAATGAGCTTTTTTTGTTTTAAATGACTTTCTTCAGCTTGTTTTAAAGATTGCTTTTTTTGAACCTTATCTAGCATCATTATTTCACTGAGCTTTAAATTCCTATTTTTTGCTAATGCTCTTGCATATTCAATATCAAGAACCTTACCTAAAATAGTTACCTTTACTTTTTCATCAGATAAATCATAGTCGGGCATTGGAAAAAAGCGTTGTCTTTGAAAATTAAAAATCTTTTTAATGCCCCCGCCTACTGTGTCAACCATATTCAGATTAAACATTGCAGTAGCTAAAAAACGATTATGATAATGTTCTTCAGGTGCATCTTCTCTAATCACTTTTTCTACGCTACCTGGAATAAAACTACCCAAGTTTGTAAAAACTAATTGGTCTTCCATTTCTATTACATTAATGCGACCATTTTTAGTGTAGTCTTGGTGTGCAATACAGTTGTTTAATGCTTTTCTTATAGCGTATGGTTCGTATTGGTCTATTTCATCTGGAAAAAGTGTTCCATCTTTTATGTATCTATATTTTAGATTCCGAATTTTACTATACACTTTATCAACAGCTAATATAATGGGGCAACAAAAAATAGCATAATCCTTTTCCATATTTTGTGCATCTTTTAACACCCAACAAATTTTAATTTCAGCTGGATTTATAAAATGTTCTGCCTCCTCCTTACCTAATAAAATAATTGCGATTCGCGTAATTTTACCTTGTACAATAACTTTGGCTTTGTTTAAAAAGGTTATATCGTCCCAAGTATCAACATCAGCGATTTTTTCGGGAAACTTATTTTTGTAATTATTTCTTGCTAGTTGTATTGCATTTTTATCTAAATCATTAATTGAAGCATCAGGAATAACTACCGCACTCCAATCTTCTGTAATTGCTTGATTTCTAATTCGTTCTAATTCTTGTAAATTGAGTGCATTCAACTGCTCCCCATCTCTTCCATAATAATGACCATCAAAGTATATAGGTACACCTTTAGGTGCAGAAGGAATTTGAAACATAATTACCCTACCTTCTGGTTTAAATAATTCGTAAATCTCAATAAATGTAATGCGATTAGTAGTTTTATTGGCTATTTCACTTTTAAGACTATCTAAGTCTTTAGGATGCGGACGAAATTGGCTACCCACAATTTTATGTTTTTTATTTTCGATGCCAAAAACTAACCAAGCATAGCGATTGCCTTTGAGATTTGCCTCGTTACTGAGTGCTGAGAAGTATTGGCCTAATTTATTTAAATCGTAACCATTCTTAGCTTCTTTAAACTCTACCAATTCTGTTTCGGCAGGAAGGGCTAATAAATTGCTTAACTCTGTTTCTAATTCTTGTTTTGTCATCATATATGGCTATTCTTTTTTTAAAGGTTAAATTTTTACTCCCAAAATTAATTACTAAACCAACTTCTAATTTGTATGCTTTTAAATAATCGAGGGCTTGTGTCAATGCAGGCATTTTTTTTCTATTTTAAAAATATTTCATCATATAAATTTCATTTTACTATTTTTTGCCATTTCTTAATTGTTTTTATTATTCTTGCTATATGAATTGAGGCGATAATTGCATCGGTCATAGACTGAGACCCGGCATAGCGGGTGTGCAGGTGTAAATCCTGCCAATTCATCAAAAGGATTGGGGGTGTCCCCGATCGAACATAAAGTCAAACGAAAGTTTGGCTTTTGTTTTTCAAGGAAATGATTTAAACCGATAGTGTTTACCATGCTAATTACTATGAAAAAAATTATATGTAGGTAGTTCGTTAAACTTACAGCAAACAAATACAGAGAAAAACTATTAAATACAGAGAATTGAAGAGTCATAATGATCGCTTTATGCTACGATGAGTTTCCTATATAAAAAATACTATTCATACTTTGAACGCAGTTTATTTAATACCTCATTAACTAATAATGTTCCTCTTAAATCTGCAAAATCTGCTGCTAATGAATATCGAGTTGCTTTTATTTGTCCTTCTGTTTTCCCAATACTGTCTTCCACCAACTTTGTTAAATTGTCATATAAAGTTAATTTATTCTCACCCTTACCTTCCCCGTTAACAACCGTTGCATTAACCCCTTCTTTTGTTCTTGCAAAATTAATAGCTTTTGCTCGTAATTATTTAACTCCAATACCGCCGTGTCTAAAATGGCTACTATTTTTTGTTGCTCGTATAGGGGAGGAAGGATTATTAATAAATTGAAAATTGCAGGAAGTTGAATATTAGGCAACCCCGACCCTACTCTTAATTTCATTATTTTTTCTTCATTGTTTTTTAAGTAAAAAAATAAATATTTATTTTCCACACATTCTTTGAGTTGTAGCAATGTGTAGCAGTGTCCACCACTCCAAAATTTTGATGCTATTAAGTTTATAAATCCACAAGAATTACCACCTTCACTAATTGTAATTGTATTTTCTAATGTATTCCACTTTTCAGTATAACCTGATGGAGTAACCCCGCCATTAATAACAGGGTATTGGCCTGTACTGTTTAAACCTATCCTATTTAACTGCTCGCCTTTCTTTATTTTACATAATTCTCCCAACTTCACTCTTTTCCACTTTTCATTTGTTTGAATCACGGATTTATCAGAGTGCACGGAAGATACGGATTGGTTGTTTTTTGTATTTTTTCCGTGTAATCCTTTAATCTGTGTAATCCGTGATTCAGACAACAAAACCCTTGCCAGCCCCTTGTTTCTTACTTTTAATTTTTCAATAATTGCTTTGCATTTATCTATGGCACTATCCCATGTAGAAAGTATAACGGCTATTTTTTGTTGCTCAACTAACGGGGGAAGGGGAATCAGTAAAGATGAATACTCTGTGCTATTAATACCCGGCTGACCACTTCTTGTGCAGGTTGTTTTTACCCAGTCTAAATAAGGTTTTGACTTAGTATAACTCCATAAAAAATAATCATCTACTTTATTAATATCAACTCTAAAACGAATTAAAAAACCCGCAAAAACTAACTTACCATCCTTTTCTTTGTATAAATATGCTTTACCAGTTGTTGCACCCGTTCTTACAAAAACTATGTCATTTTTATCAAGATAAAAATTAGCCGACTTTATATCATCAACTGAAACTTTCTTTATAAATGAAAACAGACCATCATCGTCAATATCCGTAATCCTAATGTATGTTGGCAAATCTTCGCTATAATCAACTGCTGCTGCATTAATTCCGTAATCTCCATTTATCAAACACATCTCCCCCAGCTTCTTCACATCCCAATCTTCTGGTATCAGCCCGATGGGTGTTTTTTTAAATTTATTGTTTCTATTCATGGGTTTTTCTTTTTAAATCTTCTACAACATGTTTTATTAAATTATTAGCAATGGTTTCTAACACATCACTATTTTGCGTTATGCTGTATGGGTAATTAATGGGTTGTGCATTAGTGTTTTGTGGATTGGTAATTGAAAAATTATATTCGTTAAACTGCACCTCAAAACTTATTAAATAGGATTGTCCTTGTGCTGTTTTTTTGAGCCCATTCAAATGATATTCGTATTTAAAATATTTAACTCTTTTATGAAACATTTTCATTTCGACTAACCAAGGTTGCGAAATATCAGTCGATTCTTCAGGGTTTAAGTCTATACGAGTATTGACATCGTTACCATCTAACTTATAATAAATAAACTTTTTACGATCAAAGAAAAATTCATGTAAAGGGCTTAACTTTTCTTCAATTAATTTTATTATTTGCACAATATTTTGTGTTAGGGTTTCTATGAACAATTGCATCGTAAGTTTTTTAGTAGCATCGTTTTGTTGCTTTAATTGTTTTTGTATTAATTGTATTTCCTTATCAATATCATCAATCTCCTTAATACGTTCACCTTTAGTAGCTTTTATTTGCATGTCTATGCTCCAAATAAGCTGTTCGGCTATATACTGTTTAAACGCATCGATATTACCGGTGTCCGCCAGATTTAAGGCATGTAGGTAATTTTTTTTATCCTTCGTTTTTATAATTACCGGTGGTAGATTGTTTTTGAGTAACACATAATTCATAAGTAAGCGAGCAATACGACCGTTGCCATCATCGAAGGGATGTATGCACACAATATGGTAGTGTAATAACGCCGCTAAAACTACAGGATGCCATTCTTGCTTATCACACGCTTCATTGAACCATTGTATTAATTCACCCATTTTAATAGGTGTATCTATGGGGGATGAGTATTCAAATAAGTTACCGTTGGGCAGTCTTACCAAATTTGGATATTCTTTATATTCGCCTACTTTTATAAGTCTTTGCGTAGGTTGCCCCGATAGTGTAATTGCTTCCTTCCAAAAATCACGCACTAAAATTAATTGGTTAAGCTGTTTAATATACGCCTCTGTTAAAGGGTGTTCTGTATCTTGTGCCCATGCTTGAATCATTGTATAAGCCGCATCGTGTGCTTTCATTTCTTCAAGTTCTCTTAATTCATGAACACCTTCTGTTTTGTCGAATATAAGCAACAGTTGTGTTTGTCCATAAGTGAGTGTATTCCCTTCAATATGATTACTATTATAGTTAAATTCCAACCGAAATTTCTCATCTAATTCTTTTTTGTTGTCTGCTGTAATAGGTGGTAAAGCTCGTAGCACTGCTACCAAGTCGATTATTTTATTTATAGTTTCTTGCATGGTATTATGTTGATTAGATGAAGTTTAATTCTTTAAATATAATTGTGCATTGGTGTTTCTACTTCCTTTAATTGCTTTTTTAAAACGATCATTGATTCTTGCGTAGCTTTAATAGAAAAATTTATATGTAGGTAGTTCGTTAAACTTACAGCAAACAAATACAGAGAAAAACTATTAAATACAGAGAACTGGGCGGGGCTATTAAAATTACATAAAATGCTCATTATCAATGTGTTTTTAAAACAACAAATTATAAATACAGAGAATTGAAGGGTCATAATGATCGCTTTATGCTACGATGAGTTTCCTATATAAAAAATACTATTCATACTTTGAACGCAGTTTATTTAATACCTCATTAACTAATAATGTTCCTCTTAAATCTGCAAAATCTGCTGCTAATGAATATCGAGTTGCTTTTATTTGTCCTTCTGTTTTCCCAATACTGTCTTCCACCAACTTTGTTAAATTGTCATATAAAGTTAATTTATTCTCACCCTTACCTTCCCCGTTAACAACCGTTGCATTAACCCCTTCTTTTGTTCTTGCAAAATTAATAGCTTTTGCTCGTAATTATTTAACTCCAATACCGCCGTGTTTAAAATGTCAGCGATCGATTTTTGTTATGTAAAAATAATTTCTTATACTATTTCAATCATTGTATTTGAATTAAAAGTGTGCGGTTTATCTGGTCGCACATACCCTAACTGATTAGTAAGCATCTGCGTGTTGCCAATTGTAAAATTAGGGGTATTACAATGCGTATGCCCGTATATCCAAGCATCAATAGTTGATGGCTCAATGATATGAGACAACTCAACGCCTAATGCCTCACTTAAATCGCCGTCTTCATACACGGGTGCATAGTTTAAAAAGGTGGGTATATGATGTGTTACGACAACAGTTTTATAGTTACCATTTTGTTGCAATGCTCCTTTTAGGTAGTGGACATGAGTATCATGTAGCTCATTGTATTGATCAACCGAAAAACGCGTACCCTTGTAGTTGATAACATGAAAATCAGTTAGCCCAAATTTTATTAGATCATTAGCTGGATTAACTTTTGACCATAGTGTAGAAAATATAAAATTAACAGGCCCATGTTGTACAGTTGTATTATTCACCAAAAAAATGTTGCTTCGTATTTTTTCAAACAGCTTACCCATTTTTGTAGTAGCATCAGAATGGTAATATTCATGGTTGCCCGGTACCCAGTAAGTCGTTTGAAAATTATCAGCTATATAACTGAAGAAGTCTTTGTGTTGATCCATGATAGCAAAGGGGATAATATCACCGGCCAATACCAATACTTCCCCAGCAATCACCAAGGGATTAGCTCTTAGAAATGCTTTGTTTTGCAGAAATTCTAAATGTAGGTCGGAAGCATATTGTATTTTCATGAATGCGTATTGAGATTAGAATTTGTAGGATTTTATGATTAGTACAATGTGTTTATTTTTAGAATTATAAAAATCCTAATTCAGACAAATAATTTTCCATTTTTTTTTCTACTTCGTTTAATTGTTTTTTTAGCGTAGCGATTGATTCTTGCGTAGCTTTAATATCCACTTCGGCTTCTTCTTCAAAAGTATCAACATAGCGAGGAATATTGAGGTTATAGTCGTTTTCAATAATATCCGCAACGGTTGCCCGGTAGCTGTATTTATCTTCAATAACCGTGCCCTTGGTAGTTGTTAAAGGACTTCCCGCTTTAAATGATTGATAGGTAGAAACAATATGCTGCCTATCTACCGCCCTTAACTTATTTTGATTTTTACCGCTTTCAAATTCCCTACTCGCATCAATAAAAAGCACATCTTTGTTTTTGTCTTTACCTCGATTAAATATCAAAATAGCAGCAGGAATACCCGTGCCAAAGAATAGATTGGCGGGCAAGCCAATAACGGCTTCTAATAAATTCTCCTCAATAAGTTTCTTACGAATTTGACCTTCGCTACTACCGCGAAACAATACGCCGTGCGGGACAATAACACCTACTTTACCTACGCCTTCGTAAGTCGTTTCAATCATGTGGCTAATAAATGCGTAATCACCCTTGCTCTTTGGCGGAATGCCTCGGTGAAAACGATTAAACTGGTCGGCAATGGCCGTATCTGCCCCCCATTTATCTAAAGAAAATGGCGGATTAGCAACCACGATATTGAATTTCATGAGGTGATCATGCTCCAATAATTTAGGATGATTAATGGTATCGCCCCATTCAATCGTAGCACTATCTTGTTCGTGCAAAAACATATTCATCCTACACAAAGCCCAAGTGCTGCCGTTGTTTTCTTGTCCGTATAAAGAGTAATTTTTGCCGTTTATTTCCTGTGCAACTTTTATCAACAAAGAACCTGAACCACAGGTAGGGTCGCAAATACGATTAGCGGGTTGTGGATTCATTAATTTTGCCAAGACGGTACTTACTTCACTCGGCGTGTAAAACTCACCTGCTTTCTTACCGGCTTCACCCGCAAATAATGAAATGAGATACTCATAGCTATCGCCAATTATATCGTTACCGGCTAAATGCGATGGCTGTAAATCCAAAGCTGAAAAGTCAACCAACAAATTTTTTAAAATAGTATTTCGCTGCTTGGTTTGTCCGAACACCGTTTCAGAATTAAAAGAAATGCTTCTAAAAACCATTGCCAATTTAGCACGATTGTTATCTTCCAAAGCAGTTAAGCCGATATCGATTATTTCGCCGATATTGTGCTCGTTTCGTTTGTCGTAGATATAATCAAAATTACTTTCTGCGGGCATAACAAATCGTTCTCTTTGCAATTGTCGTTGCACCATCTCTTCGTTATTAGGATACTTTTGTCGATATTGCACCACCTTATCTTTCCACACATCCGTCAAATACTTTACAAACAACAAGGTGAGCACATAATCTTTATACATACCGCTACCCATTACTGGACGAAGGCTATCGCAGGCTTTCCACACGATATTGTTGATTTCTTTTTGTGAAATTTTATTTTCTGTCATAATAAATTTATTGAATAATTTTTGATAAGGCTGATTGAAATAATCGTTGTTTTTGTTTTATAAGGTTTTCAGTTAGTGCGATGTCCTTAAAATAGAGGTCTTGCAAAGTAACGACATGTTGTTGTTGTGCTAAGGGTATTAAGTTAAAAGTAAAATCCATTAACTCACTTTTACGAATAGAAGGAATAGAACTACCCGCACCTGCTTGTTGAAAATAGCTTTGATTTTTGGGAAGGTTAAGAACTGAAACCAAATAGGCGGGCAGTATTTTTTCAAGGTTGGGTTTAATAACAAAGAAAATAGAAGACGCCACCGCCTTACCCAATTCAGGTTTGTAGAGGGTAGCAAAAAATCGAAAGCCCTTTGCAGCAAAAAGAACATCCCCTGCTTGTAAGAGATGCTCGGTTATTTTTTCATCTTCTTCCAAAAAAGTATCCTGATTACCGGTAAGCAGACCAGAATCGTTAAAATGTTTAGCTTGCAAATAGATAATAGTCCCTTTATGAATAGGTTGGGTATAATAACCAAAATGAACTTGAGTTATGTCCTTTAAAGCTGTATTCATAAAATTTTTATCATTGTAATATTTTTCAAAAACAAATAAATACTAAGCAAAGGTAACACAAAAAATACAATTTTAAAAAATAATTTATTGTAGAGATATTCGTTTTTTAAAATGATATTTAAAATTGATTTTTTTCAACTAAAGACAATTGATTTTATAATATTTGCCTTACGGATAAAATAGTTCGGCTCTATGACGAAATAAGTGGGTAAGTTAGTTACATTTTATATTTGATTACCGTTGAGGATATAGGCAAAACGCCCTCAGAGTAAGGGCTTTGCAAAACAAAGCGAACGAAGTGGCTATCGAAAATGGGCAGATGCGAATATATCAAAGAAAGCGAG
>JASGCP010000051.1 GCA_030053995.1 Phycisphaerales bacterium | reverse complement strand
ACGGTAATCAAATATAAAATGTAACTAACTTACCCACTTATTTCGTCATAGAGCCTTAATCTTTATTATGTGCTATTCATTTTGTTCTTAGCATCTTAAAAAATGATTTAGACTTTTCGGCTATGACCAGCATCAAGCATACTAAAATGATGTACCTTTGATTTATGGTTAAATGACTCATAAATTAAACTTTTTTGAACGGCGTGCAATTTACTATAAGTTTATCCTTGCTAAGTGGAAAGGGCAATATTTTTTTGCTCTTTATGCCTATCAAAAATTAATTTTCCGTCTGAAAAAGCTACATTTATTACTTGAATATAACTAGTTTCTTTAGTCATAAGAAAATTAGTCGCACAGCATATTAATTAAAATTATTACAAAATAAAAAGATATAATTCTTTAATAGCCAGTTAGAAAAACTTATAAATTTCAAGTACTCTTATGATCTTGTCGCACAAAACAGTTCAGGAAATTAAAAGTAAGATCGACATAATTGATGTGCTCGGTGCCCTCATGCCATTAAAAAGACGAGGCAAAAATTTTATTGGTCTTTGTCCCTTTCATAATGAAAAAACACCTTCTTTTTATGTATCGCCACATAAAGAGATATATAAATGCTTTGGTTGTTCCAAAAGTGGTAATGCTATTACTTTCTTGATGGAGCATGAAAAATTGAGTTATATAGAATCTTTAAAATGGTTAGCCAATCGGTATCATATAGAAATTATCGAAGTTGAGCCTACGGATGAAGAAAGGCAGATATCGTTAATTAGTGATAGCTTAGTGATTGTCAATCAATTTGCATCCAATTTTTATCAAGAGCATTTGCAGAAAAATCAAGAAATTAATGGTGTAGCGTGGCAATATCTCCATGAGCAAAGAGGATTTACAGCAGACACTATTTCAAAATTCTTATTAGGATTTCATCCCAATGAACGCGGTGATTTAAGTTTACATGAAAAATTGTGGCAGCAGCAATTCAATAAAGATATTTCTTGTAAAACGGGCTTGGTTAAAA
Source organism: Phycisphaerales bacterium (assembly GCA_030053995.1). GTDB lineage: Bacteria > Bacteroidota > Bacteroidia > Chitinophagales > Chitinophagaceae > JASGCP01. Next base: position 13,208 of record JASGCP010000051.1, on the reverse strand, counting down.
AAAGCGACAATGGATATTACTATGATGTTTATACCGGTCGGGTTATTTTCCCTATACAACATCATCTCAATGGCAAAATCATTGGCTTTGGGGCCCGTGTTATTGGTACCCCTGATAAGTCGATTTCAAAATATCTCAACACCCCCGAGAATGAAATATTTAGTAAAAGAGAAATATTATACGGTTTATATTTTGCTAAACAACCTATCAGCCAAGCTAACGAATGTTTATTAGTAGAAGGTTATACTGATGTTATCGGCTTGCATCAATCAGGTATAACGAATGTTGTTAGTAGCAGTGGGACTTCTTTAACTAAAGAGCAGTTAAAACTCATACTCAAATATTCAGATAATTTGACGATTCTTTATGACGGTGATGACGCCGGTATTAAAGCTGCTTTACGAGGATTAGATTTAGCACTTGCAGAAGGATTGCATGTAAAATTAGTGCTTTTACCAGAAGGTGAAGATCCAGATAGCTTCGTAAGAAAAAAAGGAAAAGAAGAAATGGTGGCGTATATTCAAACTCATAAGAAAGATTTTATTTTCTTTCAGGCTGAATTTTTAATGAAACAAGCAGGTGATGATATAATTAAGAAAAATGAGGCGGTCAATATCATGGCACAAACCATTTCAGGCATCCATCAAATTGAAAAATTATTTCTTAAACAAGAATATATAAGAAAGTGTGCCACTTTATTGAATATGCCCGAACAGGGATTTATAGAATTAGTAAATACCTACGCTAAAAAAAATATTAAAGCTACTTATAACAATTATCCGAAAACGATTACACCTCCAGATACTTCTGAAAAAAATGAACAGTTAGAAGATGATACAGATAGCTTGATAATAGCACCGGTTGCTGATAAACAATATCAAGAACGACAATTAATAAAAATTATTTTATTATATGGTAATGAACCATGGGTCGATAACCAAATAGTTGTCGATCACATTTTATTAGTAATTATTGAATTTCCATTTGTCGAAAATTCCATCAACTATAGAATTATAGAAGCCATAAAAGCAGAATACGACAATTATCAGTCCATAAATTCAAAAAATTATATCTATCATGATGATTTAGCGATTAGGACACTTATAGCTGAAATATTAACAGAGCCTTATCAATTAAGTCAGGGATGGTTTGAAAACAAAAAAACAAGTAGTTTTAAAAGTACGAACAATAAAAATCAACCAAGCAATTTAAAGATGCAGTCTGGTGATGAGGATTCGTTGCCCGATGATCCCCTACAGGATGTACAAGATTATCGGATTGAAGTTAGCAATAGTCTTTGTTATTATAAGATCACAAAAATAAAAGAGATGATCGAAGCGAATAGATTACAATTACAAAAACCGCTCAACTCTGAAGATGATATAGCACTATGTTTTCAGATACATCTCGGACTAAAAGAACGAGAAATACAAATCGCAAAAGAACTAGGAACCGTAATTATTAAATAGGGTGGTACTGCGTATATTTAATTTTGGCATTATTAATTTTCGTGTGAGAAATCATAAAAGGTTACAAAAAATGGGACTTTTAAAAATAGTGATAAAAACAATTTACATCGATTGATGCAAAACTCTTTGCACCTCAAAAAAATGATTGGTCAAACATCTTCATTAACACCTGTAGCAAAAAATGTCTTTGATGTAATACAAAAGTAAACTAAACAATAGCCAAACATATATTTTTTAGGATACGACCATAATTTTAACAAATTACTTAAATTCGCAAAAATATTGACACAACTAAAATATATGCCACGAGTACAATTAGAAGAATTTGCCCAACGACATATCGGTATTTGTAATCGTAGCAAAGAGGAAATGTTAGCGGTAATTGGTGAAGCGAATATGGATAGTTTTATAGACAAAGTTATTCCGAAGAATATTCGGCTATTAAAATCTTTAAAAATACCAAGTGCTATATCGGAACAGACATTTCTTCAAGAAATGAAAGCATGTGCAGAAAAAAATGAATGCTACAAAAATTACATGGGACAGGGGTATTACGGCACCTTTACGCCTAGTGTTATTCATAGAAATATATTTGAGAATCCAGGATGGTACACACAATATACACCGTATCAGGCTGAAATAGCACAGGGTAGGTTAGAGAGTTTATTACATTTTCAAACAATGATTGTAGATTTAACGGGGTTAGAGATAGCAAATGCATCATTGTTAGATGAAGCAACCGCTGCTGCGGAAGCTATGTTGATGCTTTATCAATCCGCTATCAAAACACATCCTCATAAGAATAGTTTTTTTGTTGACGATGCTATTTTCCCACAAACAAAAGATGTTATTCATACGCGTGCTAAAGCGTTAGACATAACATTGGTTTATGGCGACTATAAAAAATTTGCTTCAACAGAACAATTTTTTGGTGCACTGGTTCAATACCCTAATGATTCTGGTACGGTTGAAGACTATCGTCGTTTTATTGCTGATGTACATACAAAAGGTGTCGAAGTAGTGATGGCCGTTGACTTATTATCGCTTACCTTATTGACCCCGCCTGGTGAATTAGGTGCCACCGTAGCAATTGGCTCGTCGCAACGATTTGGCGTACCAATGGGATACGGCGGACCCCATGCCGCATTTTTTGCTACCCGAGCTTCTTTTACAAGATTCATGCCCGGTCGCATTATTGGTGTGAGCATTGACGCAAAGGGCAACAAAGCTTATAGAATGTCTTTGCAAACAAGGGAACAACACATCAAAAGAGAAAAAGCAACCTCTAATATATGCACCGCCCAAGCTTTACTTGCTAATATGGCGGTGAGTTATGCTATTTATCATGGCCCCACAAGGCTCAAGCAAATTGCACGAACCATCCATCAACAAACACAAGTACTCTATAAGGCTTTACAAGAATTAAAATTACTCGTTCACGGCACAACATTTTTTGACACCTTAAAAATTACAATTCCTAAAATAAGTAGCTTTAGAAAATTAGCAGAAAAACAAAAAATCAATTTTAGATATTACGATGACGGTTGTTCTATTGGCGTATCAATAGACGAAACAACAACTGAAGAAGATGTGCAGGTGCTCATTAATTTGTTTGAATCATATAGCGGTAAGAAGATTAAAAAAACAAATAAATCATCCGCCCAGCATGATCTACTCTTGGCTATACCTTCCTCGCTCGTTCGTTCTTCTAATTTTTTAACACATCCTACTTTCAATACCTATCATGATGAAACGCAATTGATGCGGTATCTGAAGCAATTAGAGAACAAGGATTTATCGCTTAATAGAACAATGATATCCTTGGGGAGTTGCACGATGAAACTAAATGCCGCCAGTGAAATGATACCATTAAGCTGGTCTAATTTTGCACATATACACCCGTTTGTTCCTAAAGCACAGGTACAAGGTTATCAAGAAATTATCGAATCCCTGTCAAATTATCTTTGTACTATTACCGGATTTTATGCTTGTTCATTACAACCTAATAGTGGGGCACAAGGTGAATTGACCGGGCTTTTGACTATAAAAAATTATCACGAATATAACAAACACCAAAATCGTCATGTTATTTTAATTCCTATTTCTGCACATGGTACGAATCCCGCTTCAGCCGTATTGGCTAATTTAAAAGTAGTAACCATAGATACGGATAGCCATGGACATATCAATTTTAAAGATTTACAGGAAAAGGTTTTGTTATATAAAAATGATCTCTTTGGCATGATGATCACCTATCCTTCAACTTTTGGGGTTTTTGATGAAGAAATTCAAGAAATTACAAATTTGATTCACCAATACGGCGGTTTAATTTATTTGGATGGTGCTAATATGAATGCTCAAGTTGGATTAACAAATCCGGCACAATTAGGGGCTGATGTTTGTCACCTTAATCTGCATAAAACATTTGCCATTCCCCATGGCGGTGGTGGTCCAGGTATGGGACCTATCTGTTGCAATAAATTGTTAGCAAAGTTTTTACCCAAACATTTTCAAACAACGAACACCGATGAAAAAAAAACGAAGGCTACAAATTACCAAAACCGAGCCGTAGCTGCTAGTGAATATGGTTCCGCACTCGTATTACTCATTAGCTACGGATATATTCGCATGTTGGGTAATGAGGGACTGAAGCATGCTACAGAGTATGCTATACTCAATGCTAATTATATGCGTAAGCGTCTATTAGAACATTATCCTATTCTCTACAAAGGCAAAAATGGTTTTTGTGCTCATGAATTTATAGTAGATTGCAGAGCATTTAAACATACAGCAAATATTGAAGTTGAAGATATTGCTAAACGCTTAATAGATTACGGATTTCATGCTCCAACAGTCAGTTTTCCAATACCTGGAACCTTAATGATTGAACCTACTGAGAGTGAAAATAAAGAAGAGTTAGACCGATTTTGTGATGCCATGATTACCATTCGTAAGGAAATACGGGATATTGAGGAAGGGCGAGTTGATAAAATTGATAATGTTCTTAAAAATGCACCGCATACGATAATTGATGTTGCAAGTGATCAATGGCAACATGGGTATTCTCGTGCCCAAGCATGTTTCCCCTTACCTTATTTATATGTTAATAAATTTTGGGCAAGTGTCAATCGTGTTAATAATACGCATGGGGATAGAAATCTAATTTGTACCTGCATGTCTAATATTCCTGACAATCATTAATGCTATCACTATATTGTTATCTATGAGCAATAGAACCTTGCATAAAGACGGTAGTAATGTGTAGTTGTTTATGTTGTTGGTTTTTTATAAAGCTATTATAGTATTAATTAACCCCGTTGGCACAGATGTCTTCTATTTATATTCTTGGTATTGAAACTTCTTGTGATGAAACAGCCGTTGCTGTCTGCAAAGATGGCGTCATGCTTTCTAATATTATTGCCAGTCAAACAATACATCAAAAATATGGTGGTGTTGTGCCAGAATTGGCCGGTCGCATGCACATTGAATACATTGTACCAACGGTAACGCAAGCCTTAAAAGAAGCTCATTGTACCGTACAAGAATTATCGGCTATTGCTTATACCAATGGGCCTGGTTTAATTGGCAGTCTCTTAGTGGGCTCCGAGTTTGCTAAGTCTTTATCACTTACACTGAATACTCCTTTAATAGCCGTAAATCACTTAGAATCTCATATTATGGCTAATTTAATTGATAGTCCTAAGCCATCATTTCCTTTTCTTTGTTTAACAGTTAGCGGTGGACATACGCTCTTAACAAAAGTGCTTGGTCCCTTGGATTATGAAATACTTGGAAGAACCCATGATGATGCCGTTGGTGAGGCTTTCGACAAAACTGCTAAGTTGTTAGGTTTTGCATACCCCGGCGGTCCGTTGATAGACAAATGTGCACAAGGGGGCAATCCCCATGCGTTTATATTTCCTAAGCCTAAAATAGAAGGACTAGACTTTAGTTTTAGTGGTGTCAAAACAGCTGTTCTTTATTTTCTTCAGAAAAATACGCTACAAGACACTCAATTTATTGAAACCCATAAAGCAGATATTTGTGCGAGTATTCAGTACACCTTGATAGCCATATTATTGGATAAATTAGAAAAAGCAGTTGCCCTTACAAATATTAAAGAAGTTTGCATTGCCGGCGGGGTAAGTGCTAATAGCGGACTTCGCAAGGCTTTAACAAATAAGGGCATTGAAAAAAAATGGCATACCTATTACCCTAAAATGGAATATTGTACGGATAATGCCGCCATGGTGGCGATATATGGATATTATCAGTATTTATCTGGACGATATAGCACCTTAACAACGCCCTGTTTTCCTACGGGTAAATTGTAACGCAACGAGCCAAACAATAAGGGCGTACAGCCTTGTGAAACATGACGGTTAATAAAAATCGTTTACACACTTTTTAGAACAGTATCTTTTACACGAATTGCGTCTTTTTTTATTTTGTAAACCCAACTGAAGAAATACCATTGGTAAAACTGCTGATGATTTTGGCTGGTGCCCAAGTTTTTCCCCCATCTATTGAAGATGAATAAACACCTTGCCCAGTTGCATAATCATACCCAACGATCGTAGCATTTTGTGGTGAACTAAATGCTATTGAATTAATTATTCCATTAAATTCTGAAATTGTTGCAGGCGTTGACCAGTTTCTTCCACCATCAGTTGTGGTCGAATAAAGAGCTTGGTTATTTGAATTATATCCTACCGCCACGCCGTTTGTAACTGAATTAAAAGCCACATAACTAATATCATAAAATCCGGTAATTGTTTTAGTGGTTGACCAGTCTTGCCCACCATTCACCGTATAAGTATATACACCTTCATTATTTGAATTTTGCCCAACGGCTACACCGTAATTAGCTGAGCTAAAAGCAACTGAATTCAGTCCGCCGATTCCGTCAATTATTTTAAAAGCAGACCAAGATCGCCCGCCATTCATTGTGTAGGAAAAACCATTACCGCCCACGGCAACCGCATTGTCTGCTGAACTAAATGCAACTGCAAAAATAGAACTAAATCCTGAAATTGGTTGAGCTATAGACCAATTCTGCCCGCCATCCATCGTATAAGAATATACTCCTTGGGTACTTGAGTTATTCCCTACTGCTATGCCATTGTTAGTTGAATTAAAAGCAACAGCATTAATATTATAAAAACCGCTGATTGCTTGAGCCATTGACCAATTTTGCCCTCGGTTCAAAGTATAAGAATACACACCTTGATTATTGCTTTCATTTTGCCCAACGACTACCCCATTTGTTGTTGAACTAAATGCAACATAATTAATAGCACTAAATCCATTAATTTGTTGGATATCATTCCAAGATATGCCACCGTCTGTTGTCAATGAGTACTGACCCTGAACACCAACAGCCAATCCGTATAAAGTACCACCAGCAGGTGGTAAAGGGCTAAAAGGTACCGTTGAATTTTGATCTATGTTTTTTTTGCAAGAAAAACATATAAACAAGAGCGATAAAAAGAAAATATTTTTTTTCATAACTAAATGGTAATGTCATTTTTTTTTAACTGGATAATTATCTGAATATGTGCAAAAGTAGTTTTTTTAATAATAAAATATATGATGTAGATATAAAAGATTTTTTTATGCTTATATTTAAGTGATAGATGCTACTTTTAGACAGAAAATTAATTTAACTCAAAAAAAATATTATGTTATCATCAATTAAAAAAAAATGCTTTCTAATTACTCTGCTGTTATTTTGTTTTTCTACAAGTGTCCTTGCTGGTAAAAATACAAGCATTCGTTTTACAAATGGACAAGCTTCAATCGGTTGCCCGCCCACATGCACCGATACGGGTGTTTTTGGCCCACATGATTTTGGAAAAGTTTTTCAAATATACTTTCCTAATGGAACAACCTGGCAGTTTACATACAATAAAGCCAATACATTTATCAATGGGATGAGTTTGGTAAAAAAAGAACATCTGATGGGTAAAGATGATGTTGGAGTTTTCACTTCGCAGGCAGGTGTAATTTTTAGTGATAATGATTGTAGTGAAGGGTGCCCGTTTACATGGGTTAATGCACTCGAATCAGCAAACCATTGGGTATCAATAGTTGTTAAATCTTCTCATCATATTTCTATTATTAGTGCTCATCCTATTGAGACCCCAACGCAACCAATAGGTGTAACTGAAGAAAAACCGACTTTATCTGCTCAAGACATTAATGGTAACACCCTCAATTTAAAATATGAAAATGCACTTGATATTACTGTATCAGGCATGTACATGCCATTTTCAAAAGATGACAAGATGCATAAGCAAGTATCCTTCTCGGGTAAATTTAGAAAATTTGAACCACATAATCAAGAAGGCATTTCTGTATATGTGTCTCATGGTAAAAGCACTGAATCAGATAATATACCAAATAGTGATGCCATCTTGTACCGCAACAATGATAATAAAATTGTTCTTATTGCTGTTGATAAAAAAGAAGGCGGTGTTTTTATGGAAAAATAAAAATTACGGTTGCTAATAATATAATAATAGCAATTCTCTAAATTACTAAGGATATATGTAAATTATAGCTAATTATTTACATGTTTCCTTAGTTTTTTCAGGGCTATAACAAATTATGAAGATTAGTAAATGTTTACATTACTCAATCAATTTCGTCATGGCGCCATTTTTTTTTTTATTATTGTGTAATGATCATGTAAATTTGCAGGTATTTGGTTACTGTTTTCTTTACAATTAGAAATAAAAAATATGGATATTATTCAGGTTAGAGATTTAAAAAAAGTATATAAATCTACTGGAACAGAAGCTTTGTCGGGTGTAAGTTTCACCGTGAAAGAAGGTGAAATATTTGGATTATTAGGACCTAACGGAGCTGGGAAATCAACAACTTTGGAAATTTTAGAAACTATTAAAATAAAAACAACAGGCGAAGTAATTATTAATGGATGGAACGTTGATACCCACGCAACAGAAATAAAAAATATTATTGGCGTCCAATTACAACAGACGAGCTTTTATCCGCAAGCAAATTTGAAGATGCTATTAAATTATTTTGCAGGAGTTTATCAAGTATCAATAGACCCAATCAAAATTTTAAAGCAACATGGGTTAGATAGTTTTAAGCATGTTACACCCACACAGCTGAGCGGTGGACAAAGACAAAAATTTTCACTGGCTATTGCCATGATTAATAATCCTAAAATTGTATTCTTAGATGAGCCCACAACAGGATTAGACCCATCTGCCCGTAGAGCACTGTGGGATAGAATCTTGAATCTTAAAAGAGAAGGTATTACGGTAATTATTACTACACACTACATGGATGAGGCAGAAATACTTTGTGATAGAATCGCTTTAATAGAAAAAGGAAAAAATTTTGCTACTGATACGCCAGACAATCTCATTCAAAATTTACTGAATAAAGGATTTACAAGAAAGCAAGAGTTAAAAAAAGCTAATTTAGAAGATGTTTTTATTGATATGGTAGGACATTCCATTAACGATGATGAATTAGAGTAGTATACTTTAGGATATATGACGAATTGAGTGGGTAACTTATCTCAAGTTCATATCGATTACCATTAAGCATATAGCCGGAATGCCCTCAGAGGAACGGCGTTGCAAAGCATCATCATAGATTTTTTCTTGTTTTATAAAGCCAAACATTATTCAATCTTATTGCTCAATCCAAGGCAATAGACCGTCAGCAATATTTCTATCATTAGTTAATCTTGGTAATTTATTTTGACCGCCCAGTTTATTAAGTGACTTCATGTAATTAATAAATCCATGGGCACGAACTACTGTAATCTGCAAACACGATAAAATATTGCCTTTTTGTAAATCATCATAATAGATGTTTAGCGAACAAAGTACCTCATTCATTTTTTTTGCCAACAGGTCAATTTGGCTGGTAGAATAGGGCTGATCAAATTCAATAAACCATTCATGATAACTACCGGGTTCTTCTTGCGTAGCAATATGTGGTGCTACTGTAAACTCTATAAATGACATGCTACAGGCACGCATCGATTCTTGAATTGTTTTCTCTACCTCTTCACCTATAACATGTTCCCCAAAAGCAGATATGAAATGTTTACTTCGCCCAACGACCAACAATTTATAAGGGTTCAAAGAAGTAAACTTGATAAGATCGCCAATATCATAACCCCACAGTCCTGCATTACTATTAATAATAAGGGTATATGTTTCGCCAAGTTTTACTTCCGCTAAGCTATACCGTTGCGGATTTTTCTTATTAACATCTGCCAATGGGATAAATTCATAAAAAATCCCAGCCTGCGTATTAAGCAACAAATCATTACCAGATCCAAACAATGAAAACGCTATAAATCCTTCACTAGCCGGATAAGTTTCCACAATATCTATTTCTTTTCCGATGCTTTTAAATAGTTTATTTTTATAAGGCTCAAAATTAACACCCCCTTGTATCATTACCGATAAATTAGGGAAAATTTGATCAATAGGTCTATTTTTTATAGTTATTAATTGATCAAAATACATTTGTATCCATGGTGGGATACCGCTAATTAAAGACATATTAGCCGAAAGCGTTTCAGAAACAATATTTGATAATTTTTGCTCCCAATCTTCAATGCAATTAGTACCATAACTAGGCAATTGGTTGCTCTTTAAATAAAATGGAATATGATGATTAACAATACCACTGAGGCGCCCTGTAAGAATATTGTTTTTATTCTCTAAAACGGGCGATCCGCTTAAAAAAATCATCTTACCATTTAAAACTTCATAGTTTTTAGTTTGATGAATATAATAGAAAAGAGCTTTTCGTGCACCGGTAATCTGTGTTTTTATAGACTCCTTAGAAATCGGTATATACTTAATACCACTTGTTGTACCGCTCGTTTTTGCAAAGTACAAAGGTCTGCCCTTCCACAAAACATTTTTCTCGCCATCAATAATTTTTTTTATCCATAGAGACATTTGTTCATAATCCTGAATAGGAACATGATTTTTAAAATCTTGATACGACTTAATATCTTTAAAATGATGTGTTTGACCAAACTTGGTAAAACGAGCATCATTAATTAATTGCGACCTTATACTTTCTTGATCGACAAGTGCATGCCGGCTTTCTTTAAGAACTTGTTTGTAAGTATATTTTGATAAGGCTTTTAATATAGCAACTTTTAATGTTGACATTATTTTATTTTTGAAGGTAATAGGATTCTAAAATTGTATAGAATTCCTCACCATATTTTCTAATAATGGCTTCTTTTAAAAATTGAAACACCGGTTTTTTATTTTTTTTGCCCAAAGCACAACCAGGCTTACAAATATCGGCTCTTGGTTCGTAATTCATATACACGGTTTGTTTATCTGACGATGTTGTAATTTTTATAGGGTACAAATGACAACTAATAGGTTTTTTCCAAGGAATAAGCCCTTCATTATACGCTTTTTCAAACATACAATGAATTTGTTTGGTTTTATTATCCTTGATGCCGTAAACACATAAACCTTTATTAATAGTAGGCGTAACCCAGCCGTAGGTTGCATCTAATTCAGCAAACTGACCTGCTTCTAAAATTTTTTGTGCTTCGGGTGCTAAAGTGTGATAAATTTTTTTAGCCATTATTTCTATATTCGCCACTTCCTCATCGGTAAGCGGAGCTCCGGCGTCACCTTGTTCACAACAAGCACCTTTACACACCGAGGTATTGCAAATAAACTGCTCTTCTATAATTTCATCACTAACTAAAACATTATTTATAACAAGCATATTGCGCACGCTACACTATCAACGATGGGTTTAATCGGTATAAAATTTACTTATGGCTATCATCAGCAGTTATTCTTTTCGATAATTCTTGATCAACAATTAAAAGTCCCTGCCCCTTTCCTTCAGTCAACTTTATTCTACTGAGATTTTTTGTTGCCAAGGCCTCCTCTTCTACTTGTTCATCAACATACCATCGAAGAAAACTATGAACAGCGTGATCATTCTCTTTAATAGCAATATCCATGAGCGAATTAATGGTTTTTGTAACCAATTTTTCTTGCTCTAATGCTCTTTCAAAAACATCAATAGTACCCTTAAAATCCGCTGACGGTGCTTCGATATTTTTTAAAACAACTGTACCACCCTTGGACAAAAGAAATTGAAAAATTTTTAAAGCATGTGCCCTTTCTTCGTTTGCTTGCACATGAAAATAATTGGCAATGCCATCTAAATCAAGTTTATGAAAATAGGCGGCCATCGCTAAATAGGTATATTCTGCATGAAACTCATTATTCATTTGGGTATTCAGCAATTTTTCTAAATTATTACTAAGCATATTTTAAAATTTTAATGTTTTATATTTTAATCAACATGCAAATATACTAAAAAAGAAATCTTTATTGGATGTGTTCGTGTCTTTAGTTGTAACCGCCAATCCGCCAACAAGTAGGTGTGATGTTTCACAAGGTTTTACACGGTACTATACAATATTGTTTGTGAAGAGCAAGGAATTATAAATAATGGGGGTGCTTCTTGTCATTCAAAGAATGATGCTAGTGGTGGAAAAATACATTGTTGATGTATTAAGCACTGGTAAGTAATTAAGCTACTTATTAACTTTGGTACCATCGATAGGATATAAAAAATGGTTTGGTTATCATTGTATTTTAGTTATATCTTTAATTTCTTAATATGTAGTATGAATACCCCTCTTGATAATATTCTTCAAAAAGAGTTGATTGAGTTTGATATTTACTTTAGTAGCCTTTTAAAAGCGACTAAGTCTTCACTATTAGATAGAATATTAGCGTATTTGGTGAAAAGAAAAGGTAAAAAAATAAGACCTATACTTGTTTTTTTAACTGCTCAAATGGTGGGGCGTATCAATCAGAAAACTTTGCGTGCTGCGGCTTTGTCAGAATTACTACATACGGCAACGCTTGTGCACGATGATGTAGTGGATAACGCCATGGAAAGACGCAGTTTTTTTTCGATAAATGCCCTGTGGAAAAATAAAGCAGCCGTTTTGTTAGGCGATTTTCTTTTAGCAAAGGGACTACTCCTATCATTAGAACATGAAGACTTTACGGCATTGTTACTTTTATCTAAAGCGGTTAAAAGTATGAGCGAGGGGGAGCTCTTGCAAATGCAAAAAGCTCGTTCTTTAGATATTGATGAACCAACTTATTTTGAAATCATAAACGGTAAGACGGCATCCTTATTCAGTGCTTCCTGTGCCATTGGTGTAGCGTCTGTAACCAATGATAAGCAAATAGTGGAATACGCCGGCTTAATTGGACAGTACCTTGGTATTTGCTACCAAATAAAAGATGACTTATTAGACCTTGGTACAAACCATATTGGTAAACCCATTGGGCAAGATATTGAAGAAAGAAAATTTACCCTACCCCTTATTTATACTTTGCAACATTGTTCAAGCGATGTAAAGAAAGAATTGTTATATCTTATTAAAAAGAAAAAAATAGGGCACAAGGAAAAAAACAGAATTTTAGAAATAATAACCTTGCACAAAGGTATTAACTATGCAACGGCACAAATGAGCATCTATCAAAACAAAGCAATTGAGGTGCTAGCTAACTTCGATAATGTACCGGCCAAAGATAACATGAAGCTCTTAATTGATTTTATGGTCAATAGAACGCATTAGGTTGAATGCACCTATTTTAGTTTATTCGATAAATTAAATGGCTCTATGACGAAAAGGGTGGGTAAAATGTTAGAAGTTTGATGACTTTAAAA
>JASGCP010000050.1 GCA_030053995.1 Phycisphaerales bacterium | reverse complement strand
ATATCCTATACCTATAGATAAAATAGACCAGAAAAAAAGTAAAGTCAATATAAAACAAAAAACAAAGTAGAGTCTTAATACCCTTGGCATTATTATTTTATATCCCGAAGAAGATTTAACTAAATCGCTGTCTCGGTCTTTCAATAACGGATAAGCTAACGGATATAGGAGTAAGAACAGGGGCAATAGAAAAGTTAGGTAGAATAGTCTGGATTCGGATAAGTACAGGGCGATTAATAATAGTACAACTAATATTTTTTTGATTAACGATAATTGCTTGAGCATACCCAAGAGGTTTTAAAATTTATTTTTTTATTTTTTTCTGTCCATCAACAACGAAAGGAGTAAACCAAAAATCCACACCATATCGATTATATTCCATATTGCCCTGCCTAATGGTAATCTCAATATTGGATTAATAAGCACGGCGGAGACGATCCAAATAATCATGAGGGTTTTATCTTCTTTCGGCTCATCATAATACGCTAAGATGATAAACCCTACCATTCCTAAAAACCGTACGAGCATAAAATATCCGTAGGGAACAGCGAAGAAGCACCCTAAAAATAGGAGTATCAACAGGATTTTAACAATTGTTTTTTTATTCATGGCTCAAAGGTAAAAACAAAATTTCAAAAAGCTGTGTGCCTCGCTAATTCAAATTAAAAAAGAAAAACAAGCAAGCAGCAATTCGCTGTTTGTCTTCATAATCAAGCCCACTACCATCGGCGGAGCCTAAGAATCGAAAACTGCCGTCCTGAATATCGCCATTGTCTTTAATGTAGTAACGAACATTATACGAAGCATCGGTTACCTTGCCATCTCGTTTTACAAAGCCCAAGGTTCTAAAGGTGCCGGTAGTAATCGTGCCGTCGTCTTTAATAACACCTATAAGACTTTGACTGCTGTTGCGGACATCATCGCCTTTGATATATCCTACTGTCGAAAATGAGCTGTTGGTAACACGCCCATCGTTGTTGATGTACCCTACTACACCATAACTTGAATTGCTAATGGTTATACTGGCATTGCTTAACACAGGAAATAGAAGGATGAGGAGTAAGGGAAGGAGGAAGGGTTTCATAGGGAGGGGGGATTTGCTTAAAGTAATCGAAAAATCTATTAAACGAGAATATATTTTAAAAAGGTTTATAAGAAGTTGTAAAAGCTACATCATAAATATCACCCTGCCAACCCGGTATACTTTGCAATGCCGACCATGTTTGTCCACCATCAGCGGTATAATAATAATTTGAATCGCCTGCAATTATACCATAAGTAGCCGATGAAAATGCTATGCGACTGATGTATTGGATACTATCCCACGCTAATACATTTACTGGATTTGACCAAGTGTGTCCGCCATCTGCCGTGCGAACATAAAAATAGTGTCCAGAATCATTAATAGAATCAATAAAATATATACCTCCGTTAAGATGCCACCCCACTACAATACCATTTGTAGATGAAGAAAAAGCTAATTTAATAAAACCTGAATGGCTAGTAACATCTTGCACATTAGTATCATTATCAAGCAATGTGTCGACAGGATTATTGATGTTAATACTACCATCGACAACAGTATTATTTTTGATGCCAATGTCATACAGGTAAGAATTACGACCGAATTCTCCAACTCCTCCATCCAACTTGCCGACAGCTTCACCATAATCCGCTGAAGAAAAAGCCACATCACTCAAAAAACAAGAACCGCGGGAACCTTCATCAATTGCGTCCGACCATGTTTGCCCTCCATCAGTCGTTTGCGAAGTTACAAACCACCCTCCAACCGCTATCCCATTCGTCGGTGAAGAAAAAGCTACAGCATCAATGGATCGACTATCCCATTTAGGCATTACGCGTGGATATGACCATGTTTTACCACCATCGGTTGTATTCACATAGCGTGCAACAATAGTATCCGGTTCTAAATCCCATGCAGCCCATAATATTATGCCATTTGTTGGTGAAGAAAAAGCTATAGCACGCTTATAAGGGATTGCATTGGTATCCTCATTCTCGCTAATATTTTGAGCAGCAGACCATGTTTTACCACCATCGGTTGTATAAGAATAAAGACCATTTGCCCCAACAACTACTCCATTCGTTGCTGATGCAAATGCCACTGATACCGATTTATCTGAACTTACCTTCCATCCATCCATATATTGTGGCGAAGACCATGTTATACCGCCGTCTGTTGTATAAGAATAAATACCCGCCATTCCAACCATTACGCCATTAGCAAGGGCATTAGTGTTACCATGCTTATTAAGGCTGTTACCATCGTTAGCATTTACACAAGTAACTAACAATAACATTCCTGTTATCATCATTAATAAAGTTTTTTTCATCTTTTTATTTTTTTGCCCCTTAATTTTTATCCGTACTATCACTTAACAAATTATCGATAATACCTTTAGATATTTCGATGCCGTCTTTAAGTGTTTGTTTAAAAGACTTAATACCCTGTTTAATTTTAAGAGACTCATACTTAGCTATTGCTGCATTGAGATGGGTTCGATCACTATCAGATAATTGCTTACTTTCTTCGTTATTCAAAAGATTAGAAAAGGTAGAGTCGGCTTCTTGCCAATCTTGTTCAGTATAATTTTTATAGTTATCACTCACCTTATCCACAAAACCATCCATCGTTTCTATATACTGCTGTTGTGGTGTTTCACGCATACTTTTACAAGCACCCACCATAAAAATCAATCCAACAAATATCAACTTTAATTTAATATTCACAAAAAATAATTTATTTTATTCAAAACTAATTGTTCCATTTGTATAGTCAATACTCACTTTTCCAAAACGAGATAAAAAAGTTTCACCTAATAGACAGTCCGCCGCACCATTATCCACAATACTAGCATTGACATTATACATTGTAGTAGCTCCTATTTTTACCGATCTAAGAATAATGACAGCACCTGTATCAATATCACCGTTCGCTACTGTATAAGCACTCGTGCCTATAAAATCATCGTCGGTAAGAAGTCCTTGTTTAAATAAAAAACGAGCTTCGGTAGTGCTAATAACTACATCAGATGCCCCCGTATCAAAAATAAAATATATGAGTTCACCATTAACCACTACGGGAACTTTATAATCGCCGTTATATTTCTGCATTTGTACAACTTCTTTGCTCCCAGTATTATTACGCTGATTGTTAGCAGGATCATTTGTTGGGCTATTATTGGTATTATTGTTGGGGGGACTAACCTGTTGTGGCGGATTATTATTGGTATTGTTTGCAGGTGGATTATTAACTGTATTGTTTGTGCTATACTGATCAACATTGTCGGCATTAATCTCCATAAGATGTCCCGAACGCGAACACCCTCCACAACCTGAAAGGGCACAAGTGATAATAGTAGCTACTACAAAAAAAATAAATAAATGAAGACGGATATACATAAAAAATAAATGATCAATTAATTTACCCTATCTAAATCACCAATTTTAGGAAACAATGATATTAAAAATCGCTGATTATTAGTTTCCACCTTAGTATCTCTCCCTACCCCACCCCAACCATTACCCGCAATTTGCAAATCAACAATATTATTGCTAATAAATTGTGGTGCCTCAAAATCAATATTATCATAATCACGCCAATACTCCCAGAGCGATAAAGCTCGTTTATAACTTAAAATATAATTGTCCAATTCTAAACCTGAATTAGATGCATACCCAGCAATAACCATTACATAAGATACATTTTTCATAAGTGAGTTATAACGAGTCCCTTCGGGATTTTTTTTATCATAAATGCTGTCCAATACTTTTTTCAAAGACAAACCCGCATCATTGATTTTAGCAATAGTAGCTTGGTAATTATCCAAATCGGTTTCGCTAATATTAAATTTATTTCTTTTAAATTTAACATCAAAAGACAGTTCAAAGCGTTGATAATCCTTTTCGTATTTAAACAGTGTGGTATCTTTTTTTAAGGGTTCCAGAGTCTTATTTACGGTGTTAATAATTTCCAATTCTTTCTTCTGTGCCTTAATGGTTTTGGTTAACTGTAAATAAGTAAGAATGTACAACACCAACATCACAAAAAACAAGCTCGTCATTAAATCGGTGTAGCTTGTCCAAAAGGACGAATCTTTTTCGGGCTTCATGATTTACTTAGTTTTTATTTTTTGTAACTAAATTTTTTATTTTAGCACCTAATGTAACCATGAATCCCCCTGCTAATTTTTCTTTTTTATTTGGTGGTAACGGTTCAGAAGTTTCATCTTTATTTTCTTTAATAGCGGTAGCGGTATTCTTATTGTTTTTATTTTCTTTAATAGCGGTAACAGTATTCTTTATATATTCAATATCTCTACTAATATTGTTCAATTGTTGTAAAGTATCTAATTGGTCAAGTTTTTCCCATCTTTCAGGATATGTATTTTCAATGCGTTGCGTTTCTTCGGAAATTAAAGTCTGTAATGTAGTGACGCGTTCTGCACAAAACTTATTAAAACCGGATACTGAATTATTCAAGGCATTTAACTGTGCTTCACTAAAATTTTTAATCCGTTGCGTTTCTTCGGAAATTAAAGTCTGTAATGTAGTGACGCGTTCTGCACAAAAATTATTAAAACTGGATACTGAATTATTCAAGGCGATTAACTGTGCTTCACTAAACTTTAAAAAATCTTGAACATGAGACGCTGTTGCTTGATTATTCGCTATAAGCATCTTACTAATATAAACAGCTGCATCTTCATTTAAGTTGTCAATTCTATCATAGATACCTTTAATACCCAACAGTATTCCTTCACTACTCACAACCGAATTTTGAATACCCATAACAATCCCTTGATAAACTGAGTCTTGGCGTAAGCTATTCATGCCATTTAAAACTTGATCTGTTTGAGCGAGCAACCTTTCTAATTGCTCTATACGAAGTGTAAAATGGGATACTGTTTCAGCAGCTTCACCAAGCTTTTTAAAAACCCTAACATTATTTGTTGCAATTGCATCGATACCCAATCGCTCTATTCTCTCTAAAATATCCTTGTGCATTTGTAACTGTTCTCTATTGTCTCCAAAAACAGTTCGTAAACTACCTACAAAATTTTCATTAAAGGTGGTTAAATGAAAATTCAAACCGGTTAATGTGTCATTAATGTCTAAATTCAAGTGCGGTAGTAGGTCTGTTTGTAAAAAAAATAGCAAACGCATTTTCTGTTCTTCTACATAATCCTTGGCTGACTTAAAAGCAAACGAAGAATTGAGCAAGGTTAAGAACAAACCTGTAAAACTTCCAATCATCGCTAATTTTACACCACTTAATAAGAAACCAATAGCATCTTGTGTATCTTTATCAGTTATGTTTATAGTATTTAAAATACCGGACATTTCCCATATACCAATAACAATACCAAAAAATGTTCCTAATAAACCAATATACAAGGGCGTATAAAGTGTTTGAAGGATTCCCTGCTCAATAGAATCGTATCGATGTTGAATACTTTCTTTCATTATTGCAAAATCAGCTGTACCCTTACTATTTTTAATCAAATACATATTTAATTGCTTAAACATCGCTGCCCTCGTTTCTTTTGTAACAGTTATAGCATTCGGTATTCTAAACAACGCCCAAAGAGTCTGCTCCATTTTTGAAGGATGAATATTAGTAACCTCATTACCATCATCTGTATTTATTAGAGTAACAGCTTTTTGTCTATTATCACTAGGGGTTTCATATATGTGCCCTTTTTCACTAATTTCTTTTAAAAAAAATTCTGCTTGCTCTCTTACTTTTTCATCTTTAGAAACAAAATACTCTTTAACCGTCAAGCTAATATCTTCAGTAATCAAATACTGAAATACACGAATTCGTTGGCGATTTTTCAAAAAAACGAATATTTGCCAAACAATACAACCTGCTAGTACAAATTCTATTATATAACTACTACTCATAAGATACTTTTGCTTTTTTGATGACTTTCCATTTATCATTTTCCAGTACAACCTGTCCTTTTTCGTCTACACGAATTTTAACATTATGACTATCAACAGGGTACATATTATACTGGCAAAATTCTCTAAAATTGCTGGTCTCAAAAACCTTCTGCGAATTTTCAACTACGGGTTCAAAATCGGCGGTTGTTTCAGTATTCTTATACAGTACATAAAAAGTTTGGGCATCCTGAGACGATTTAGTATTATGAATTGAAAAAAAATAGCTTTCTCTGTCGTGGGTTCCATATTGTGCATAAAATTTTCGCACTTCCGGTATTGGTAGTTCTTGATTAGAATTATCGGATCCCGACAAATTAGGTGGCGTACTATTCGACTCACCAGTTTGTAATACCGTCTTTTGATATTCAGCGAATTGATCAACTATTATCTTTTTTACTTTATCCTCGGTCATATAGTTTAAAAGAGACTTTCTTAATTCCTCAACCTTACTATCTAATGTTTTAAAATTATTAATAGTAGCATTTCCATCAGCCGTTTTGGGTTTATCTTCAACAATTAAATTTGTATTATTGCTATTTTGCCGAAAGATTAACAGTATCAACAATACTATCAACAGAAAAAAAAATACATCTATTATTATTTGAGCAGTGGGAATATCATTGCTGTTTTGCCGAGTTGTAGTATTAGCTGTATTCACAGGTGGTGAAATTACAGGATTATTTGGCGAAAGTTTAGGATTAGCTTGCGTATCTCCATTACTATTTTTTAGAGCAGATGGCGATGTATCAGTTTTAGCACTATTCGGTAATTTATTTTTTGAATCAATATTTTCCGTCTCATTTTTTTTAGAATTTGATTTTGCACTACTAACCCACACTTTTCCTAATGCAAAAAAGCAAAATAATAATAACAAAGAAACAGGTAATAGGAAGGTATATTTCATAAGTTTTAAATATTGAAAATGAAATAGAATGTTACATATCGTTACCAATCATGTATGCTAGATCAGCTATACAGCCTCGTAAAGGATAGAAAAACAAGGGTTCGGGAATATGGTCATTCTTCGCGGTAGTAGCATTAATAGCAGAAAGCGAATAACCTATATTACCAGGTAGTGTTTGTAATAATGCTCTGCGCCCTTCTTCTAAATATTTTATGTCAGTTCCAAAATATCCTGCCCAGTTATTACAAGTATTACACCAATTAAAAAAGAGATTAATAAATTCCTCCACTTCTTTTGCCATTTCCTTGATGGCTTCACTATCCCTAGATAAATTATCATTAACTATACCACCTCTTTTATTATTAATATCAGTAAGAGACACATGCTGATTGTTTTGAAATACATAATTAATATCCTGATGTTTTTGATTACCGCCATCTGCTTGACGCAAAGCACCATAAGCAGTCAACTGTTTAGGGTGATCAACAAATATGATATTGTTCTCTGTAACAGAAATTGGATTATCCTTAAAAATATCTTTAAATATAATATTAGCGAACTCTACTAAAATTTTCTTGTCAAATATTCTCTTAAAAATTCTAGAGCCATTGCCGGTAAATCCTATATTCATATTTTTAAAATCATCCACATTAAAAGTTTTCTCATTACTAACTGATCTTATTAATTTGGCTATATGATATATAATAGCAGTATAGTAAAACAAGAATACAATATCGAATGCTCTTCTACTTCCGCCTAATGTATCAGTTAAATAATTAGAAAATGATATTTGGTCGTCTATAATTTTTGAATTTTCAGCATTGAATAAATAATCAATGATTCGATAGCTACTTGACCCACTCTTTATCAAATGATTATACCCAATGTACCAATCCTGCAAAACCGGTTCATTAGAATTTGATAGTTTCTCATCTGTTAAATTCTGATTATTAACAATAAATTTTAAAAATCCCGCTATTTCCTGTGCATGCCCAAAACGACGCTCCCATAATGCTTGGGAAGCAAACTTAAAAGAAGTGGCTATATTAGGCTGATTATTAGTAAATAAAACAACATCGGTGCTACCACCTCCAATATCAATCAATAATCCATTGGCTCCAAAACCTGCTGTGGCATGTAAATAATTATAGGGACAAAGCGACTCTGATATACTCTCCAAACTAATATTTAGTCCATTAGCATTTGTAATAAATACTTTATCCACCGCTTGTTGCCAATTTCTACTTAACGCATTTATCATCAGTGGACTCATAGCATTCGGATGTGACCAGATTATTTTTTTTAATGCACCTTTCTGACTTAATATATAATTGCGGATTAATAAGACTAATTCATCCATAAACAAAGAACGAGCAATTGTACTATTAGCATCCCACTTAAGATCAAAATCTATTTCAGTAACATTATTTAAAAACTTGTTTGCAACATTCAAATTTTGCGATTGCCCATACCAAAAAGGTATATTGCCTGATATTAATGGCTTTACACCATTTGTTTGATGCGGAAGTTGACGACAAGCACTTGTAGTAAATGGAAATTTATTATTTGCCCAAGCCGGTAAAAACTCTCTATCTATTGATATCCCAAAATAATCTTCTGAATAGTTAATGTTTGGAAAATGTTTAAGCCGTTGAGAACTTACTATTTGACCCGCCACATCAGCTTCTTTATGTAAAGTTTGATAACCGTTTGATCTAGCAGGAACAGGTAAATCATAAGTTTGTTGATTATCATTTATTTTTATAAATGCAATATGCGTGTTCGTTGTTCCAAAATCGACAGCCACATTAAAATCACCACCAGAACCATTGTCATCCCATATTGGAATAATCAACCCACACGATTCGTTACGACCATTAAAAATCTGTATGTAATCAAAATTTTGATGTACTTCATAAAATATTGTTGCCACACCTACTTCATTCTGCTTTTCATTTTTCTTAGTTCTTATTTGACTATTAGTTTTTATTTCTCCATCTTGGGCTTTATAAAACTTGAATGTATAATTTCTATCTTTAGTAGTAGGTGTTGTTTCTCTATCAATAAGCATGACTCTATAATGAGCCTTATTATTTTGCGAATACTGGTCAGGAACTTTGAAAAATGGATAAATAGCTGTTGTAAACAATGCCCCCTTAAGTGTATCTACACCCGCACTTTGATGGTCTTTCTCATAAACAATGCTACTAACAGGCCTACCCTGAATATTCGGATTGTTTCTTAAAGGTAGCGTTAGCTTAACGCCCCATGTATTTCCAGTTGTCGATTTAGATGTAATAAACAACGATGGTTTTGTTTGATCATTATTATTGTTAATTTGAAGATCGCTAACATTAAAATATTCAAAAAATGCTGACTTAATAGGCAAAAGAAATCCTGAACCATTAATATCATTAGCAAAATAAGTCCCATCTACCTTGTATGGTAGTTGATATAATTTTTCTTCCAATATTTTATCAATAGTAAAGTATTCTGCAATATCTCCATTATTTTTTAAAACATCAGCCAAGGCTACCATTTGGCGATGACCGGCTTGTGTCCATTCATTGCCTATAAAATCAAGTCCATCATATTGATTATTGCTGTCATTTGGAAAAACAATCACTTTCTTATTGTCTTGCAAATTTAACAAAGGTGCTCTATTATTATTACCACCTATAGTTACAACAGGAAAATTACAACCTAAAAAAGCATAAGTATTATCACCAGTAACATTCGCATTTGCAACATTTGTTTCAAATGTTGCTATAGCTCCCCTTTGTGCTATATCGGATTTATTATCTGGATCAACAGCAAAGAGTTTTATGTATTCATAGAATGGTTTAAATAAGTTTCTTGGGGATGCGTTATTATTATGTATGTTATGAGTATAAAAGAATTGGAAAATCCACTCTATAAAATGCCTATCTCTTTGGTAAAGCATTGTTGGTTTATCGCCAAAAGGGATTCTTCCATTAGGCGATAATCTAATTACATCAGAATTATTTTTAGATGCCTCTTGAAAAAGCTCACCTATGGCATAGTGTTTCCTACCCCCCTCTTTATAACAGTTAAAAGGTGCAAAGAAAAGTGTTGTTGGAGAAGTGCCTCCGATTACAGTATGTAGATTACCATATTTATATTCTATAATATGAATTTTATCTAATTTATTAAAATTGTATTCAGGTGTAGTTTCAGCACCAGTTACTAAAAACAATTTTAAAGTCTCACCAACCTTATTATGTGCTGGAATGTTTGAAACTAATAATTTATTAAGATCACTTGGGCTGCCATCTGATACCTTCCCGCCAAATGTAGTCTTATTTGTAGTATCTATAGTTAATCCTGTTGACCATGTCTTCACATTGATTTTATCACCATATCGCTGTCTATTACAGAATATTTCTGCAACATCCAAACAATCAGATACTATTTGATAATAAATATTATTTTGTAGTGCCGTTTGATTTTTATATGACTTTGTAATTTCTTTAAATGCAGTCATTACTAAATCAAATCTTGCAAAAGGCGATGGTATTGATGTTATGTCGGTTGTAATGATTGATGTATTATCATCCATAATACTATTAATCATTGTCTCATCAAGTTTTCTGCATTCTACCCAATGGGTCTCTTGTGCTAATACAGTTTTACTATGGAGTCTAAATATCTTTTTTGGCATAAAATTCTATTTATAATTTTTCATACAATTTTTCTGTAACCTTATCAACCAAACAACATAGCAAGTTGGTTGAATCCCTATCTGGTAATAACTTTACTTGTTTATTCATTTCATTAATAAAATCATCTATACTAATCCTATTTGACTTAGGGAATAGTTTAAACCCTTTGTTAATCTTTTCATCAAGATTGTTTAATATTCTACCTATATTATCTGGTGTAGTAGTATTTCCATTAACTTCAGCACCCCTTAAAATATACATATCAAATGGATTAAAAGTTTTTGATAGCTCTGACAACCATTTTTCAAATGCTTGCCAAAAATCACCACCTTCTAATGAACTGAGTACATCTGTTGCAATATCTCTCCGCCTAAAACCAATATTCTTGTCATTATTTATATAGGCCACTCTATTACTTTTCTCATCTATGTTATATTGATATTTCATATACCACATAAACCAAAGGAACTTTACTAAAGGTTTTTTAATTAAGTTTTGTGTTTGTATACTTAAACTATTTAATCGTAAAGGTTGACCGTTATCATCCTCTATACCAAACTCAAAGACTTTAGTGGCATTGTTGTTATCTGCACTGATCTTTTCAACAAAATGAACAATTGCTAAAGCACCGGCTAATTCAATAAAATGAGCATCATTTTGTTGTTTAGCCCCACCTTCAGCACCCTGATGTTTCGTATTAGGCTTATCACCGATATAGTATAATGCGTTAATATTGTCATTCAAACTCCTATTATAATAATGTAGAGCGGCTGTTGTTTTAGATAAAAAAGTATCCGAATCTATTACAGTAGGCGTTTCATCGATATTATTAACATGAAAATAAGGCAAAATACTTAGAGCCCCAATAGGTATTCCTACAAATTTTTGATCAGCACGCACCTTGATATTCTTTACCAATAAAGGAAATCCGGCCGCACCTGTCCCACCAAAAATAGAAGAAACAATAAAAATGGCATCACCAGCATTTATTGTCAAATTATCTAAAATACTTGCAAATTGATTCAACACAATACTTCCCATATTCGGATTTCCCTTAAATCCTACAGTGAGATCAGCATTACGATTTTTTTCGGAATATAATAAATCTACAAAAGCTTTGTTGACTTCATCTAAATTATCATAATCTATAAACTGACCAAATGTTTGAGCTTGCGTACTAATCATATCGTTCTTTACAAAGTCTTTCGGAGCCGTATTATTAATAGAAAAACTTTGTATCTCAGTTTTAAAAAATGAAAATTCGCCTGCTCCATTTAATTTGGTTCGAAGTGTAACATACTTTGATAGCATATCAGCTGTTCTATTAGTATCCCCATTCGCTAAATCCGGATCAATAATCAACGGTACAATAGTAGTATCTTTTGCTTCCACCCCTGCCGCTAACAACATGGTTAAGGATTTAAGTACCCGTGCTCCACTACCGCCAATAGCAAAAACAAAAAGTTTCCTCATAAAATGAAAAGGTTGTTTTTAAGAAAGAAAAATAAGATTATTAAAAAGGGATTCTTTTATTGCTCGTACTTCCACTTTTAATAAAGAATGATAATGCTGTACAATAAATAAGTGACCAAATAAAAGCAGTAAGTCCAAAGCCAAAACAGTCCCATCCTGATATATTTGGTAAAAGTGTCTTACAAACTTGATGATTTTGTATGTCTTGATAGGGGTAATTCCACGCTATAGCAAACATAATAAGTGACGATAATAGTACCCCAAACGCCCAATTTATTCGTTTAGTAAACTTAGGATGGTTAAATAGTCCATAATAGTAATTAATAACAATAGCGGTATTGACTATAAAAAACAAAATGAGTACAAACAGATAAATATTGGGTCCTGTATAACCATTGCACTGAATATTAAATCCCCGCAAATGCTCACTTAAACTTGTAGAATACAAATGGAATAATTCAAAAGCTCCAATAAAGATGTCCATACTAATTTTATTTTTATTTTGAGTAGTAGTGTTTAAAAGCCCATATTATTTTTTTCTATACATTTTGTAAGCAATACCAGCTATAACTAAGAAAATGAGCACGCCATTTCGAAGCGTATGCGATTCAGCTCCTTCCGGACTGATATTTACACTAAGCGTATATTGATTTTTATTTCCTGTTTGTTGTGCAAGATATCCATCGTTAAAACCGCCTATTAAATAAGATAACCCAAAGGTTTCATTTTGCTGTTGCTGATCGGTTGGATTAGAGTCATCATCTGTAGAGCTATTTTCTACCCAACGAGGTATAGTGTATTGTAGTCCTATATTTATTGTATGAGGGGTTGATACAAAATTATCAGTATGCACAGCGATATGGTAGAAGGAGTTACGATAAATTTTATCAATTGTATAACCGCCACCGTCTATATTCCAATTGTGGATATTTGTAAAAAAATCTTGCGTAAATGGAATATTGGAATTAATATCAATTGTAAAACCAAAAGTATTACTATTATTAGTAGGATTAATTATTGGTCTTGCCTCTTTAATATCTAAAGCATTGCCCGTTAATATAAAAGAACCTTGTTTGTCTTGATAAGATACATGCGGATCCAATAATTCATCTAAACTATTATTATTGTTGGCAATAGCACAATAGGTTGCTTTGCAATTATATTTTGTTAAGTTTAGCTTGGGTAGTAAGGTAGCCAGTGTATTCGGCGTACCAAATATAAGTGCATAAAAGGGTCTTTGAATAGTTTCACTAAGGCGGA
The DNA here is from genome assembly GCA_030053995.1 of Phycisphaerales bacterium. Lineage (GTDB taxonomy): Bacteria > Bacteroidota > Bacteroidia > Chitinophagales > Chitinophagaceae > JASGCP01. Next base: position 994 of record JASGCP010000050.1, on the reverse strand, counting down.
TCATTTCATGCCCACTCTCGCTGTAGTAATCCCCATTAAAATTTGCATTAAACTTTAAAACAATGGTTGAAAGATTATTCTTTGAAGAGTATTTAGCTATATAAACTTTAATGGCATTACCAGCAATAGCAACACCAGTTGAACCGGATTTATCTTGTGATAAAATAGCATCTGTAAAAATAATTGCAACAGTTCGGTCACCTAAAGAATGAGTAGCCGAATCAATCATATCTTCTAAAGCGGAATTATTACCCGGTGGACAATCTACTCTTAACTGCTCGGGCGTAATCGTAAGTAAATTGGTCATTTGACTGCTATAAAACAAAGGGCAAGAACCGTAGCCATTTAAAACATACAAGTTAACAGTTGCTTTTGAAAAACCCGCTTGCACATCACTCACTATTGTATTGATGGCAACCCTAAAATCTGAATATGGCGGTGTCCAATAACCATCCATGCTTAGTGAGTTGTCTATAAAGACTTTATATCGTGTTTCTGCTTTTTTAATTGTTGATGAATAGTCAGATATTGGTGCTCGGCTATTATTATGGGCGGTGCAACCTAAAAAAGAGTGGCACATACATACATACATACATACATACATACATACATACATACATACATACGCTTCCCAAGACTTACCATAGTTATTAATTTTTATTTATAAGCTCCATTAATATATTCACAAACCAATTAAATCGGCAAAGATAATTTTTTTTTGAATTGAAAAGTAAAAAAGGCTAAATTATTTTTTGAGATGCTAAGAGGCTTAATTGTTTTTGCTTTTGTCTGAATCACGGATTAGACGGATGAGACAGATTTTCTGTAACGCTGCAATTGTCTGAACTATGATTTGTATGATTAACTGATTACTATGATTGTTTTAAAAATATTCATTACCCCCCATTGCCACCCTACTTTTTTCTACAAAAAATTGAACAGATTAAATAGTCGTCTGAACTATGATTTGTATGATTAACTGATTACCATGATT
>JASGCP010000049.1 GCA_030053995.1 Phycisphaerales bacterium | reverse complement strand
ATCAAATATAAAATGTAACTAACTTACCCACTCATTTCGTCATAGAGCCAAAAAAGTAAAGACTAGGCTAGGCATGCCTCGTCTCTACTTTTTTTGACAACTATTCTGTAACTGAATTATAGCGTTTAATGGTTGCACCCCAATCGCACAAATAAAAAAACGACCCACTTACTGAGGGTTGCATAACATACACTACACACGAATTATCTCAAAAGTATGATAAACAATGATTTTTATAAACATTTCATAGGTAGCCTAAACAATGTAGCTTTTAGCATTTCGATAGAGAGCCGTTTTTCACGCTCTATCGTTAAATCCTACTTCTCTTAGCACCTCAAAAAAAATGATTGAGTGGGTGTCAGTATTTAGATCAATAATATACTAAGTATTATACATTTTTTTATAATACTCAATTACCATCCTATTACTATCAAATTTTGTCCGTACGTCCCGCATACTATTTTGTATAATAGTTTTCCATTGTGCAGGATGATGGTAGTAAGTAGGAATTATTTTTGATTCTAATACCTCATATAATTTCATTAAATCATACTCGTCTTGTTCATGAACATGAAGGGCTTCATAATCAATTGGCGGAATTAGAAAGCCATTTACCCCATCTTTAATAAATTCAGGTATCCAGCCGTCATTTGTTGAGAAATTTACCGCTCCATTCATAGCTGCTGTCATACCACTCGTTCCTGATGCTTCTCGTGGCACTCGTGGGGTATTGAGCCATACATCGGCAGCTTGTTTTAATCGGTGACTCAAAAATATTTCATAACCAATAAGCACGGCTACATTTTTATACGATTTACTAAAATGTACTAATTCATTAAATTGTGAAATAGCTGGGTAGTCTTGTGGATAAGGTTTACCGGCCCAAATCATTTGAATAGGATATTGGGTATTATTAAATACTCGTTCAAAAGCTGTAAGATCCTGAATTAATAAATCAGCTCTTTTATACCCGGCAAACCTTCGAGCCCAAACGATTGTAAGAACTTTAGGATCAAACATTTTACCGGTTTGATCAGCAATAATTTCAAAGGTTCTTTTTTTCAAATAATGTTTGCGTTCATCAAAAAAATCAAAGTTCCTTTTTTCGGCATACTCGTATAATTTCTGATCAGCCCAAAAATTATAATTTTGTGCGTTGGTAATAGAATCTATAGGACAAATACCCGAGTAGTGCGACCACATTTTACGGCTTACGGTACCATGCAGTTGGGATACCCCGTTTGCTTTTCGAGCAAATCTAAGTGCTACTAATGAATGATTAAATAAATTATCGGTTATGCCCGTTAATCTTCTTACTTCATCAATAGAGAGTTTATAAAAATAACTCATTTTATGACATAGGTAAATATCGTGTTTTTCGTTACCGGCTTCTTCGGGGGTATGCGTAGTAAATACTAATTTTTCTTTTACCTTATCAACACTTTTCCACTTATCAAGCATATAGAAAACACAGGAAACCCCGTGTGCCTCATTAAGATGATAAACGGACGGATTAAAATTAAGTTTATCAATAAGTGTTGCTCCACCAATTCCTAACAAGATAAATTGGGCTATTTTAGTTGCGGTGTTAGCATCATAAAGACGATGAGAGATAGTCTGGGAAACATAATCATTTTCAGGTAAATCGGTACTTAACAAAAATAACGGTGCTGTTTTAAAAATATTGGGTGGAAGATAGAATGCTTTTACCCAAACTGGATGCTCGTGAATGGGTATTTGGAACTTAATATTGGTATCTACTAAAAAAGAATAACTTTTCTCAATCCAAAAAGGGTTTAATGATTGATCTTGGGCACGGGCTTGATCGTAATAGCCGTATTTCCACAAAATACCAATACCAATTAAATTTTGGTGCTCCTCATAAGCACTTTTCAAATGTGATCCGGCTAAATAACCCAATCCACCGCTATAAGTTTTAAGTGGCTGATCAATACCAAATTCCATAGAAAAATAGGCAACCTTCGTTCTGTAAGCATCCGTAATAATATAAGGAATTTCATAGTTGTTAAAATCTGTCATAACGATGTTTAGTTTTTATTATGTAGTTACTTGTTTGTGTATTATGCTATTTTTGTATTGGGGGCAAAAGTAATAAAAGAAGATTACAAACAGGTATGTTATTTTTAATAAAATTTCTATTAAGAATAAAATCAAACGAACACTTAATAAAAGATTACTGATTAATGAAAGAAGGATAAGGTTAAAACAGAATAATGAGCAAAAAACACTCGCGGACAATGATAAAATACTAAATCTCAGATCGAGATAGGGATTTAGAATCTATCGAAGCAATAATAGCTCCATTACTTACCTCAATAATCCTATCCGCATATTCCTTTAATCTTGGATCATGCGTTACCACGGCTACGGCTTTTCCTTGTTCTGATAGTTTTCGTAATTCGTGCATAACCACTTTTAAGGAATCTTTGTCTAATGAAGCGGTTGGCTCATCGCATAAAATCATTTTGGGATTGGTTATCAATGCTCGTGCAATGGCAATCCTCTGTTGCTGTCCACCAGATAATTGTTTAGGCAATTGATTTTTACGATCGTACATCCCTACCAATTCTAACGCCTCACGTACACGATTAGAAGCCTCACTAGTTTTAACACCCATTAACTGCAAAGGCATCATAACATTTTGTTCAGCTGTAAGGGGTGCTATTAAATTAAAACTCTGAAATACAAAACCAATATTATAGAGTCTTAATAAAGCCAATTCATTTTGATTCATTTTATTAACTAAGGTATTATTTACCCATAATTCCCCTAATGTTGGATAAATAACACACCCTAACAATGATAATAAAGTTGTTTTCCCAGAGCCCGAAGGGCCGATAATTAATAACAATTCCCCGGCATAAAAATCTAAATTAGAAGACTGCAAGGCTATTATCTTTTGGTCGCCTACTTTATATTCCTTTGAGACATTTATTAACTGTGCTACGGTAGATTTCATAGTATTGAGCATAAAAATAGTAAAAAATTATGCAACCGTTTGGTAGCATACAAACATGTAAAAGTATTTGTTTTTTTCAATTCTAAAAAACATATTCCAATGCCGACCATAAAATCTTATATTTTTGAAAATGTACATGAACCGATCAAGAGCCGTTTAACTGATTATTTACCAATAATTTGCCTATCCCTGCGCTATTGCTTATTAAGGATTCATCTTCAATTTTAAGTAAAAATAGAGTATAAACACAGACGCCGAACAGGTCATTACAGAGGATACAAAAAACACCGTGTATCTTATTATTAAATAAAGTAACTTTGCCATGCAAGAGAACGCCTTTAATACATAGGTAAAACGGAATCAGTTTTTATGAAAAAATAGTAGCGCGTGTACCAGAAAAAAATAACACAACTGCTCCAATATTTCTTTTTTATATCATTGGGGATTTCTTTAATTTTTTGGAGTTTAAATAAAATACCACCATCGGAATGGAAGACATTTGTAAATTCCCTTCAAGGTGCACATTTTACTTTATTTATTCCCATCTGTATATTGTTGTTTATCAGTAATGTGGTGCGTGCTGCCCGTTGGAAGTTATTGATTAAGCCCTTGGGCTATAACCCTAAATTTTGGAATACTTTTTTCGCTGTATCATTAGGATATATGGCCAATTTAGCTGTCCCCCGTTTAGGTGAAGTTCTCAAATGTACTGTACTATCAAAGTATGAAAAAATACCACCTGATAAGATAGTCGGCACTATTTTATCAGAAAGGTTAGTTGATGTTTTGTGTTTAGCACTTATTTTTATTTTTATTTTTTTCTATTCAAATAATTACTTTCAGAGTATTGTACACGAAGTAAACCTCATTCGGCAATCATCAGCAGAAAGCCAATCAAACTCATCCGACAAGTGGGTGTATGGCGTTTTCTTATTAGTAATAGTGATAGGTATTTATTGGACATTAAAGAAAGGTATTATCAACTCATTCAATACTCTTAAAAATCTATTCATAGGATTACTCACTGGTTTTTTTACTATATTTCATTTAGATAAAAAAATTACTTTTATTGTCTATTCTTTCATTATTTGGGGCTGTTATTTTTTATCAACTTATATTGGATTTAAGGCAATGGATCAAACAGCAAACATTGGTCCCATGATAACATTAAATGCACTGGCATTTGGTGCAATAGGTATGATATTGACTCCGGGTGGCATTGGTGCCTATCCATCTTTAATAGAAGTAGTTTTGCGACCACTAGGAATTAGCTATGCTATTGGATTAGCCAATGGAACATTACAATGGTTTGGTCAAACTTTTTACATTATTACTGCCGGTTTTTGTACCCTTATTCTGTTGCCATTCTTTAATAAAAAAAACACCGTTACTTATGACTAGAACGATCGACTTAATCACTAATAGAAAATGTACCTTAATAGAAGCACAAAGATTAGTTAACGGTTGGCATGCTTTAGGACATACCGTAGTTTTTACTAATGGTTGCTTTGATGTTATTCATGAGGGTCATATACATTCTTTATTAGAGGCAGCTAAACAAGGTGATCATTTAATTGTAGGACTGAATAGTGATGCAAGTATAAAAAGATTAAAAGGCGATCATAGACCAATAAATAACGAGTCTGCACGATCTACTGTTTTATCTGCACTCATTATGGTTGATATCGTTATTTTGTTTGAGGAAGATACCCCTATTAATCTCATCAAGGCCTTTAAACCTAATGTACTTGTAAAAGGGGGCGACTATACCTTAGATTCAATAGTGGGGGCAAAAGAAGTGCAGATGCATGGGGGGCGCGTATTTACACACAGTTTATTAGAAGGACGGTCAACAACAAATATTATCAATAAAATTTCACAACAAAAATCTTAGGGTATAACTTTTAACCAATTGGGAATAAGGGGAACAGGACTAATATGCTATATTAAGATACATATCCTTCATTGTTTGTAAATTAATAAACAACCTTAGTAAGTAAAGGCATAGCCTTGTTTAACATCTTGACTACCAATACCAATTTTTCTGTTTTCGCTTCTATAATCATTGATACTTTCACTAGTAATAACAATAAATTCGCAACCGTCCAGGGCAGCTTCTTTTTTAATATTTTCGGTTGCCTTTACATCTGCTTTATCGATTGATCTAAAATTAATGGATGCGTTCTTACCAATCAATTCTGCTACTGGTTTTAAACCAACAGCCTCTTGCTTATCTTCCAATATAACAACATTTTGCCATCCTTTATCCCCCTCAATATCAATTTTATCAGTAATGTGTTGCATTTTCTTTCCCCCAAATAATATATTATTAACAGCATATCGAGACAATACTTGTACGGCATCATCATCAGGGTATTCAAAAGAAACCAAATAAGTATCAATACTTAATACCTGGCAGGCAATATTTTTTTGATTATGCAAAAAAATAGTATCTAATACATAATCTAAACTATCAGCAGATAGATTCGGTTGTGCATAGGTATTGAAGGCAATTAAAGAAAATAGGAGTATCCCAATTTTTTTCATACTAAGCAAATTTAATAACCACAAAAGTAATATAAGGGCACAATAACAATAGCCCTATTATTTTTTTATATAGAATCAAAAAAATTAATTAAAAATAAAAATATCCTCATTCGGTCGTTTCATGCGATATTTTTCACGAGCTATTTTTTCAAAAACTTTGTATTTCTTATTTTTTAAATCTTCTAACAAGTCCTTGTCCTGTTGTATTAAATCATCATAGTATAACTCTTTTGTTTTTAATGTTTGAAGCACTTGGTTATGACGCCATAAAGTTATTACATCTTTACTATCAATCAAAACCATCCAAACAATAAAAAAAGCAAAGGTTAAGAAATACTTGTTAGTATAAAGTTTCTTATTATCATCGGAAATATTAAGTCGTAATTTCATAAAAGTCATAATACAAAAATCTGTTAAAAAGCATATATAAATAAAAGATATGCTGTATTTCTAAAAAAGGATTAAGGGGTAGGTGCTACAACATGATTCAGGTAGAGACGCTCATATTCTTTTAGATGTTCCCACAAGTCTGTAAATGAATTTATTTGATAGTAGTTTTCTTGCAATATATCAATACGATACTCTTTCATAATAAAGTCATCTAAATGAAATGGGTAAATATGAGCTTTTTCGCTAAATATAAATTTCGACTCTTCAATCGATGATAAAATACCGGCACCATATATTCTTGTTTGCCCTAATTCCTTAATGACACCGAACTCAATGGTGAACCAATACAATCTTTGCATTTGCTTCAATATCATTTCATTATGCGTATGGCATTTGGCTAGTTGAGCATATTCAAAAACATATTGTGAAAATGGCGTATTCATTAACAAGGGGATATGACCAAATATATCATGAAACATATCCGGCTCTTGTAAGTAATCTAAATGTGCTTTATCTCTAAGCCAAGTAGAAGCAGGGAATCTTTTTTGAGATAACAAATTAAAAAACTCATTAGGTTCAATTAACCCTTCCACTACTTCAATAACCCAGCCATTTGCTTTATACAAATATTCATTGAGCTGTTCAAAATTAGGTATTTTGTGCTTATTTAAAACAGGCTCTAATCGCTTCAAACAATTTAAATATTCGTTCGATGCTTTGTCAACCAGTAGTTTTTCTTGTCGTTCAAATAAATAAGTCCATATTGCCTGATCTTCGTTAACATAAGCAGTGTATATTTGTTTCATAACAATAAAGCGTATAGGTTATTTATTGATTTGAAGATACAAAAAAATGTTTATTAGACATAAAAAAAGGCTCTATGACGAATTGAGTGGTTAAAAATAGTAGAAATAAATTGGTTTTTAAAACTACAATTTGATATTTTATAAGGTCATTTTTCTTTCTTTTGTCTTGATACAAAAGAAAGAAACAAAGAAAAAATCAAGCCTGCAGAGTAAGGGCAAAGGCTATACGCTCAATGGTAATCAATATGAAAGTGAGCTAAGTTACCCACCCTTTTCGTAATAGAGCCTAAAAAAAGTGGTACGCACTGGTACCACTTAATAATAACAAACTTATAGTACCGTAGAATTACTTCTTACTATGTTCTTCATGTTTTTTTGAATCTTCTTTTTTATCCTGAGCATTGGTAGCATCGTCACTACTATTATTAGCCGTACCACCCAATTGTTCAGGCAAAGGTATATGTAACTCATCGGCAACAACAACAAATAAGTTATCCACTTTAGAACCAAATTCAACACTTGCTGGTTTTAAAATCAGGTCGTATTTTCTGTGTTCAAGTACTTTTTGATAAGCCTTAGCAATTCTTTCAAATAAAGGCTGTGCCAATTGTGCTCGCTTATTTTCTAATTTATTTTGAGCTATTTGTTGCCAATAGCTGAGTGTTACATAAAACTGTGCTCGTTGGTTTGATATTATATCTAATATATTTTTAGGTTTGCCTGCTAAAGAATCAACTTTATAAATACTATCTAACCTTTGAAACTCAGAAACATAAAAATCGTGTTCAGTCGCTAAAGAGTCAGATTGGTACATTTGCAGTAAGCTATCAACATTTTTATACTCAGGCATGGCTTGTACCATAATTTCAAAATCAAACACAGCAAATTTTGAATTTTGAGGAGGTATTGTTTCTTCTGTTTTCTTACCGGCATTTTGAGCGGACAAAACACTAACCGATAAACTCAAAAACAACACAATGGGGAATAGTTTTTTTTTCATTTAAAAAAGGAATTTCAAGGTTAAATAAATAATGTTAAATAAGGTTTTAGAAATATGTGCAAAGTTATGCAAAATGTATCTAAAATATTTATTTTTTACTATATCGTATTATTACACCATGGCACCAATTTTTCAAGGTACCGTTGCGTGCCCTAATCAACAATTCTTTCAAAGACTACCCGATTACCAATTTCTTGTAACGGTCTAAAGTTAGCAGCATATTTCCGAGTAAAAGTATCCAGTTGACCGGATGTTGTTTCTAAAGGTTTTTTATAAACAACCCAAGTAACATTACCGGTATAGGGGGGCGTGGTTAAAGAACCTGTATAACTAAAATAATCAGATGTGTCTGTAGGTAAAATATTATTAAGTGTAAATAGCGATTGCGTCATAACAGGCTGTCCTTTAACATTCGGGAAGTTACGAGCCATAGTATCTAACTGTTTATTACTGGTGCCATTAATATCTACAAAAATAGCCAATACCAATATAGCACCATTTGTTTCATCAATATAAACATTATGCAATTCCATAGGAAAGAATACGCTATTAAGGTAGTGTTCACTATGTATATGGAAATGGGTTTGCTCATAAGTAAACAATTGACCATTAAATGTCAGGGTGTTTCGATTCTCTATGGAAGCAGTATCGGCGAGGGATACCGTATATCCATTGTCTAAAATACTAAAGTAAAAAGGCTTGGCGGTAAGGGTAATATTTCCCAACTGACTCTTTTTTAATGTCAAAGACTCATTCAAATCGATAGGCGATTGGTCATAAGGCAACTGATAAGTTTCTTTCTTACAACTGTAGCAAGTAATAAAACTAACAAAAAACACGATAGCCGTACAAAGTTTCATAAAAGTGAATTAAGATTTATTTGTTGAAATAATTTTTGGGGCGGGATGGGGTGCCCGATTATTAGTATTCTGTTTAGGATTGGGGCGTTTATTCGTCCATTGTTTATCCTTTTTATGCGAGCGATTGCTACTATTCAAACTTTTCAAAGATGTTTGCCCAACCACATCTACAAATACAGGTTCTTGGGTACCTTTAGGTTTATTATGCGATGCTATATCAGCCACTTCGGCTTCTGCATTTTTAATACCTTTGGCGTTTAATTCTAAAATATTTTTAACCTTATCAATAGTATAAGGGATCAAAACCCCGTTATCTTTTTTATAGGAATACCACATGAGTCCACTAAAAATATCTTTTTTAATTAAGTGTGCTACACCGCTAGCCGTTTCTAACTTTTGAGCATTTTCAGGAAATTTTTGCAAGGCATCTAAATAGGTATCTAGTTCATAATTTAAGCAACACTTGAGACGACCACACTGACCGCTTAATTTTACTTGATTAATGGACAAAGACTGATAACGAACCACCGCTGTATTCACACTCTTAAAATCGGTTAGCCAAGTACTGCAACATAATTCTCTACCGCAACTACCAATGCCCCCTAATTTTGCTGCTTCTTGCCTCATGCCAATTTGCTTCATTTCTATTTTAAATTTGAACTCTTGTGCATAGGACTTAATAAGTTCTCTAAAGTCAACACGATCATCGGCGGTATAGTAAAAGATAGCTTTCTTGCCATCAGCCTGAACTTCAATTTCAGACAGTTTCATTTTTAAATTGAGTTTTTTAGCAATCGTACGAGATCGGGCTAATAGTTCTTGCCTACGACCTTGCCACAGCTGGTAAGATGCCAAATCATTAGGTGTGGAAAGTCGTAATACATTTTTAAAACTTGTTGTTACCTCCGATAAATTTAATTTTTTTAATTGTAAGCGAACAAGTTCACCCTTGAGTGATACATGCCCAACATCAAAGCCGCCAGCTACTTCTACGGTTACATAAGCCCCTTTTTCAATTTGTATGGGGTTAATATTAAAATTTTTATAATATTCTTTTCGCGACCCCTGATTAAAGGACACTTCGATGATACGACAATCAATATCTGGACCAATCGATGGTAGATTTTGTAGCCAGTCATATACATTCATCCTATTACAAGAGCCGGTACTACAGCTACCATTATTCTTACATCCACCGGGTGATTTACCATCTTTTGTGGAACATGACGCACAACTCATATACTATATAGTTCAATTGTTGAAAATTAAATACAAATGCAAAGATAATCAATTTAATTAGTTGTGTTGTACATACAACTTGAACTTTGAGGAATGTTTCACAAAAATCAGATACTTAATAGCTTATACCACTAATTGTCCACAAGCAGCGGCGATATCTTTACCACGACTTCTTCGGACTCTTACATTAACTTGTTGTTTTGATAAAATGCCAACAAATCGCTCTAATGTATCCTCAGATGAAGGCTGAAAAATGCCGTTTTTGATTGTATTATACTCGATAATATTAATTAAATCAACGGGTACGGTTCTATAAAATTTTACGAGTTCCTCAGCATCTTTAACCGTATCATTAAAATTCTGCAACAAAGTATATTCCAAAGTAATTTCACCTTTTGTTTGTTGATAAAAATAATTTAAGGCGGTTGCTAAGGTCTTTAAATTGTTATGTTCATTAATAGGCATCAATTGCGAACGCTTAACATCATTAGCGGCATGGAGTGATAAAGCCAGTTTAAAGCGTACCTGATCATCACCTAACTGTTTAATCATCTTAGCAATGCCCGCTGTTGATAGCGTAATTCTACGGGGGCTCATAGCAAAAGCATCGGGTTGGGTGATATAGTTAATAGCTTTGAGCACCTCCTTATAGTTTAATAACGGCTCACCCATTCCCATCAACACAAGGTTTGTCAATTTGCAACCATATTTTTTTTCAACTTCTTTATTAATAAGTGCCACCTGCTCATAAATTTCATCAAAATGAAGATTGCGTATATGTCCCATTTTACCAGTAGCACAAAACTTACAAGATAAACTGCATCCGATTTGTGATGAGATGCAAGCGGTTTTCCTATGTTCTGTTGGAATCAGCACCCCTTCAATAAAATGTTGGTCGCTTGTTTTAAACTTATACTTCACCGTACCATCAACACTCTCCTGCATACTGTCAATAGATAAATTACGAAAGAAAAAACGCAGGGCTAAGGCCGCCTGTAATGATTTACTTAAATTCGTCATATCTTCAAAACGACTAACATTCTTCTTCCATATCCAATCATATATTTGTTGTGCCCGATACTTTGACTCCCCCATCTCATTAATAATAATATCATTCAAGTCTGCTTTTGAAATTTCTCTAATGTTTTTCATAATTATTGTTCAAGATAGAATGTATAAAAAAACAGACCCTATTTTCCGTTACTGGAAGCAACTGAAGTATTGAAAGCTATATTCAAAAAAAAAACATGGCACTTAATATTTGAAATGATGGGTGCGTCCATATAAACCGCATTGTACAACTGCATCGCCCAATTAATAGTTATGCAGCACTTATCTTTTTATATGCCTTAACGAGCAATATTAACGGCTCTTTTCTCTCTGATAACGGTTACCCTAATTTGTCCTGGGTAAGTCATATCATTTTGAATTTTCTGTGCTATTTCAAAACTAAGTGTATCGCTTTCTTTGTCGCTAACTTTTTCGGCACTAACAATAACACGCAGTTCACGCCCTGCTTGAATAGCATACGATTTCTCAACACCGGGGTAACTTAGTGCGATATTCTCAATATCCTTAATTCGTTGCATGTATTGTTGCATAATTTCTCTTCTAGCACCTGGACGAGCACCGCTAATAGCATCACAAGCTTGTATAATGGGCGAAATAACATAAATCATTTCCATTTCATCGTGGTGGGCACCAATGGCATTAACTATGGCTGGGGTTTCACCGTACTTCTCCGCTAATTTAGCACCGAGTAAGGCATGGCTCAATTCTGTTTCTTCATCAGGCACCTTACCAATATCATGCAATAACCCTGCCCGTTTTGCTAATTTAGGATTGAGACCTAATTCACCGGCCATAATACCACATAAATTAGCGACCTCTCTACTATGTTGTAGTAAATTTTGTCCATAAGAAGATCGGTAGCGCATTTTACCCACTAATCTGATAAGATCTTTATGCAATCCGTGTATGCCAATATCAATAACGGTTCTTTCGCCAATTTCAGCAATTTGACTTTCAATTTGTTTGCGTGTTTTTTCTACTACTTCTTCGATACGAGCAGGATGGATTCGACCATCGGTAACTAATCGTTGTAAACTCAACCGAGCAATTTCGCGTCTCAAGGGATCAAAGCAAGATAACACAATAGCTTCTGGGGTATCATCTACAATAATGTCGACCCCGGTTGCAGCTTCTATAGCCTTAATATTTCTACCTTCACGACCAATAATTTGCCCTTTTATTTCATCACTTTCAAGATGAAAAACGCTAACCGTATTTTCAATTGCCTGTTCCGATGCGGTTCGTTGAATTGTTTGAATAATTATTTTCCGTGCCTCTTTACTAGCATTTTGCTTAGCATTTTCAATAATTTCTTGTTGTATAGCAAAAGCCTTAGATTGTGCTTCTTGTTTTAATGTTTCTAACATTTGTGCACGAGCTTCCGCCACCGACAAAGATGATATTGTCTCTAATCGTTTAATATGTTCTTCTTGGTGTTTTTCCAATTCAGTGCGTTGTTGATTAACAATCGTAATTTGCCGATTAAGCGTTTCTCTCATCTGATCATTTTCCTTGTTCTTCTTTTCTATTGACACTTCCTTTTGATTCACTACTATTTCCTTTTGCTTTACGCGGTTTTCTATTTCAGCTATTCTTTTGTTCTTTTCAAGTACTTCTTTATCATGCAGGCTTTTAAGCTGCACAAATTTTTCTTTAGCCTCTAGCTCCTTCTCTTTCTTAATCGTTTCGGCTCTCAATTCGGCTTCATGGATGATGCTTTTAGCCTGAACCTCAAATGCCTGACTTTGTTTCTCATTGTTTTTATACAGTACAAAATAGGAAATTAAGGCTGTTACTACTATCGCCACTAATACGGCGACCCCTACTATAATTATATCCATGGTTCATGTTATTTTATTTATGATGAAATATTCGAAATTATATCGCAAAGGTAATTTTTTTATTTTACATTTACACATTGCTATCAAACATTATGATAATGAAGGTTTTACATCCTTATTCTGTCATATAATCGAGACTATATTGTTGATACTTTTGATTTGCTCCGTACTATTTGCTTCGTACTATGTAAAACAACTAAAAACTGTGTAACAAGTTGCCTTAGTACATAGTCCTTTACAAAACATTTGTAACCAAACTATTGCAACTTTAACTAGGTAAAATATTTAAAGTTTGTACCTTTGAGCCACAAAAGATTGCAGCTTTTGTAATCATCTTGCTTAAAAAAATAAACCGATGTCCCAAAAATCTATTTCATCATTAAGCTCGTACCATCGACATACACAAATTTTCGATTCCAAAAACTACCCTTTTTTAATAAGACAAAAAAAAAGATACTTAAATACCAAACCTTATACGGGTTTAAAAGTACTTTTGAATATACCCTTAACCGCTTCCGTGCTCATTGTTATTGATATTTTACAAACAAGTGGTTGCGATTTATGCATATATGCTTCGGATCGTTTTTTAAAAATTGATCCCCAATTATTAGCCTGTATTGAGGAAGCAAAGATTCCCTTATATTTTGAAAAAAGGGCACTTGAAAGCATCAAATTTGATGTTATTTTAGATTGCACGGCAGAATTTCATGATCATCACCCTAGCTTAGGTATCTCTGAGCTCACCGAAACGGGTTCGTTTTTTTTAAAGAATAAAAAATTATCCTATCCGGTGATAACCGTTAATGATACAAGGATTAAATTATTAGAGTGTTCTTTAGGCACGGGCGACGGCTTTATACGTGCATTTTCTAAATTAGTAACACCCGATACCCATAAGCAATCGTTTATTATTTTTGGATTTGGACGCGTTGGAAAAGGTATTGTTGGTGCACTTTTGAACAAGAGTAAAAATATCTTCATTGTCGATAATAATGAATCTACACTATCAAAAATAAAAGAATACGGCTTACAAGGCATTCATGCAAAGCAAATAAGTGCAGTCGAAAAAGCTATTGCCGCATCGGATGTTGTTGTTACGGCAACGGCTTTGGAAAATGTGCTTTCTCAATACGAAAAGAAATATTTTAAAGGAAAGATATTAATAAACATGGGTGCCGCGGATGAGTTTGGTCCCCAATTTTCCGACTCAGAAGTACTTTTTGAAAAAAAAGCAATTAACTTCACCCTTGAAGAACCAACACTAATCAAATATTTAGATCCTACATTTTACGGGCTCCTCATGGCTATTGATTTTTTTTGTTACACTAAATTGCCAAACCTTGTTCACCCTCTACCCCAATTTATCGCAGAAGATATTTTTATTCAATGGCAAGAACTATTTAATGAACCAATACCCTTTGAATAATAGTTTGCCTCTATCACGAAAAGGGTGAGCTTAATTAATGTTTAATGGTCAACTACTTGCACATTAAAGGGTAAAGGGCTAAATCATATTTTGAGGTGCTAAGAAAAGTAGGTTTTAATGTTGTTAGAGCG
>JASGCP010000179.1 GCA_030053995.1 Phycisphaerales bacterium | reverse complement strand
GAAAAGCAACTTTTTAGCTCTAATTTATGGGTATATTTAGGCACTCTTTTTTACTGTAAAATTTACATTTTACAGGCTTACTCCCCACAAAATAAACTTGACCCCTTTTAGCACTTTCAATTTAAGGCATCTACTTCAATTAATTGGATAGCGACTCTTGTAGCAACGGCGATTTGTTTTGCCTTAGGCGGACTTTGGTATTCTCCTATTCTATTTGGCAAGATTTGGCTTAGAGCGATAAAAATTAATCAAGATGCGATACGTGTAGCACCTAAATTCAAAATTTATGGAACCACTTTAGTATTTGCGTTTATATCAGCAACAAACCTGTCTATCTTACAGCACTACGCCCGCCCTTTAGGATTATGCATTGCTTCAAACACATTATGCACCACTGGAATTTGGAATGGTTTTTGGGTAGGTATTTGGACATTTTCAGCCATTGCAGTTCATAGTTTATTTGAATTAAAATCTTGGAAAGTCATTTTAATAAATGGTTTTTATAGTTAGGTATCCCTTATTATCATGGGACTTATTATTGGTTTCTGGCGATAAAAATGAACGGTAATTTCTTTCTATTGACTTACTTTATTTACCAATGCAGACAAAAAAAATAATACCTTTGCCGTATATTTTTTTTAATATTTGAATAACAATATGAATCAACCGAATCAGGAAATTCAAGACCTCTATATAATAAAAATAGGTAGTAGTATTGTTGACAATGCCACATCACAATCTAAATTTCTAAAAGAATTTAGTGTGCTCAAAGGACATAAAATACTGGTGCATGGTGGGGGCGATCTTGCTACGGAGTTAGCAGAGCAGTTAGGCATACCACAAACAATGATTGCCGGCAGGCGGGTTACATCAGCCGAAACTCTAAAAATAGCAACGATGGTTTATTGTGGCTACATTAATAAAACGCTTGTAGCACAACTACAAGGCATGGGCGTACAAGCATTAGGTGTTTGCGGTGCCGATTTGAACCTCATTACAGCACATAAAAGGATTCATGATACCATTGACTACGGATTTGTAGGTGATATTGATGGCGTGAATGTAACACAAGCCCAGCAGTTATTAAACCATGGTATCACCGTAGTTTGTTCTGCAATTACACACGATCATCGTGGGCAATTGCTCAACACCAATGCTGATACAATTGCACAAAGTTTTGCAGTTGCTTTAGCAACGCACTATCGTGTATCATTAATATACTGCTTTAATAAGATTGGTGTTCTACGAGACATAAAAAATCCGGATACGGTCATACCCAATATATACCCCGATAATTATGAATCTTTAAAAAAATCTGGTATAATTGTGGACGGAATGATTCCTAAAATAGACAATGCCTTACAAGCGGTACGACAGCAAGTACATCGTGTAATCATTGGCAAAGGAGAATATTTACACCAATTAATATCAGGTGCTTCGGGTACAACCATTAGTTTATAGTCTATGAATACATCCTTCCCAACAATTGTTGAACTACTTAAACAACTCATTTCATTAGAATCAATTAGTAAACAAGAAGGGGCTACGGCAGATTGTATTATGCGTTTCATGCAGGGGTTACAAATACCGGTTCAACGCTATTTAAACAATGTATGGGCAACGAATCAATATTTCGACTCACAAAAACCGACTTTGCTACTCAATTCCCACCATGATACCGTAAAGCCCAATCCTTCTTATACAATAGATCCATTTACGCCCTTAGTACAAGACGGTAAAATTTATGGATTAGGTAGTAATGATGCGGGTGGATCGGTTGTTTCGTTGATTGCGGTGTTTTTATATTTTTACGATCAGCCCTTGGATTTTAATATCTGCCTTGCTATTACGGCGGAAGAAGAAATATCGGGCAAAAATGGTATTGAAGCACTTTTACAAAATGTACAATTTCCTAAAATTAATTGTGCCCTTGTTGGTGAGCCAACGAGGATGAACATGGCCATAGCTGAAAAAGGACTACTCGTATTAGATTGTGTAGTAAAAGGTATTACAGGACATGCAGCACGCGAGGAAGGGGTTAATGCTATTTATCTTGCCATGCATGATATACGGTGGTTTCATACCTATCAATTTGAAAAACAAAGCCAATGGTTAGGACCAGTAAAAATGTCAGTAACGGCTATTAATACGCCTAATATTCAACATAATGTAGTTCCTGAATCCTGTAGTTTTATCGTTGATATTCGGGTGAACGAATTATATAGCGTTGATGATATTCTCGCAACTGTGCAGTCGCATGTTACGGCTACTTGTACACCAAGAAGTACGCGTTGTAAATCATCGGCAATCAGTATCGATCACCCTTTAGTAGTGGCCGGTAAAAAAAATGGATTAACATACTATGGGTCTCCTACAACAAGCGATCAAGCACTTATGCATTTCCCTTGCTTAAAAATAGGACCTGGTGATAGTGCTCGTAGTCATTCTGCCAATGAATTTATTTATCTCGATGAGATAGAACAAGGAATTAATATATACCGTAGTTTAATCAAGGCACTTATACTTTAAAGACAAAAAATAATTACATAAGAAAAAAAATGTATCTTGCAAAAAATTATTCTTCTTAAAAAATAAAAAAAAAAAATGAAAAAAAACTTCTTTCTATTCGCGGTTTTAGCTTTTTTGGGTACTTTCTTTGCATGTAAAAAAAATACAGAAACTAATCCAACACCACAATTAAGCACCAATTATTGGTGTTACATGTTGGAGGGTGTTACTTCACCTCGTTATGCCATTGCATCACCAGTTATTTTTGATACAATGACGGAAATGGATGGTGCTGTTATGGATACAAATACCTATTTTGTTTTTGCTAGCACTAATACCCCGCCAGTAGCTGGACAAATGGTACAAGTTGTTGCGATATCTATAAATAGATTTGTTAATTCAACGACTTTATTATTTAGATTGATCGACAGTCTTACTATGGCTTCTACTATGAATCCAAAGATGGCTAGTATTTCACTTGGTAAAAATGAGGAACTTCAAGACCCTGTAAATTTTGAAATATCTTATCTTGTAGGAACATGGAATGGCACAACCGAATCAATTGATGTTACGGCTGGAGGTAATTTTGGATCTCCTAGTGCAACAGGAACTTTCACTTTAGATAGTTTATCTAGTACCACTTTTGGATTTAATGCTACTGCTAATTCTGGTGATACTGCGGTTAATCTTACCTATGGTGGTACGGTATTTGTTGCACCGATCAATATGATGAATATGGGTGTTCGTTTGGGTTCGAAGAGCCATGCTAAATCGAGAATATAAGTTTAATCGGTTATTATCGCAAAAAAGGGTCAACAAATTAAAAAGTTTGTTGACCCTTTTTTATGCACTTATTTTTTCAC
>JASGCP010000178.1 GCA_030053995.1 Phycisphaerales bacterium | reverse complement strand
CCTTATAAAATACCAAATTATCATTTTTAAAGTCATCAAACTTCTAACATTTTACGCACTCATTTCGTCATAAAGCTGAATTATTGTTATTAGACTTCGCCGACAAGTTTGATGAATCCTACAAAGAAAAATTTCTTGCTAATAGACCAATCGAAGAAAGATTAGGTATAGCACAATTGAGTGGAAAATTGCAATATACTCATTGCATCTTGTTTAAAGCCATGCTTTCTGATAAATAGGATTTGCTTGATCTTTTTAATTACAAAGCCTCTTTACCTTACAATAATATAGATCAATACCTTCCCGTTGGAAATATAAAGGTCATAGAAATGCAAACTAATCATCAAGATATTATTAAACAACTACCTGAGCTCGTGGCGGGGATATTGTCTCATGAGTAAGTATTTTTTTTTTGGGGGGTGGGGATAAAATTATACCTTTGCAGACATTATAATAATGTCCCATCTTTTACTGCAACTAAATATTTATGGCCTTAGATATTTCAATTCCCTTATCTCCCTATCAGGAGTTGTTTTTTTATGAATGGGAATTAGACCCCTTAGGCTATGGGTATAATATTTTTTTGCTACAAGAAATAAAGGGGCAGTTAGACATAGAGCGACTCGGCGGTGCTTGGAAAAAAATGTTAAAGGATGTATTGCTTTATAGGATGTCTGTTTTAAAAGAACAATCAAAACTTGCTATCTGCATCGTTGAGGATTTTCAAGCACTTGAATACATCGACCATCCTTTGTCGATTGATGAAATTAAAGATTTAATTAAAAAGCCATTTAATTTAACAAATAAGACCAGTTTAATGAGGCTGTATGTGATTAAAAATGGTGTAGAACGATATACTATTTTGTGGATGGGGCATCATTTGATCAACGGGGGAATGCTTCGTTATGAGATTGCTCGATTGCTTTCAAATTATTACAATGATGCTTCTTTTAAATATGCGGTTTCATTGGAAACGCAACAAAAAGAAAATATTTTTTTTACAAGTAAGATGCAAGGGATTTTGGAAAAGCATCGTGCCATGTTAATGGATTTTTGGCGAACAACATTAGCCGGTGGGCAAGGTGTGCCTTTAGATTTTTTAAAATCATCCTATAAAATAAATAAAGATATTAAGGGGGATAAACTATTTAGATATTATTTTGTTCCTACAAAGCACATAGAAGCCGTCAGTCTATTAAAGAGTCGTTATGGTGTAACCGACTATGCTTTTTATATAACGGTACTATCAGTCCTTTTTTATAAACACTTATACGAACCACCTGCTAAATTAATATTTTCATTACCTTATCTTATAACGAAAACGCCCTATATTCAAAGTGTTAATAATATTTATATTCCTTTTTGTATAAGTAACGACAAGCGTTTTTGTAGTTTGTTAGAGGAAGTTAAATCTTATTTTAAAACGATTAGAACGAGCTTAGTGGAAGGGGCAGAAGTGTTGCCCGCTTATACGCCAACTTATTCGATTATAGAGGCGGGCGGAATTCAGAAATTAGATAAACCCGTAGCATTGGCTCAACAAGATCAAGTGCGTAAATTATTATTTTCTTTTGATGGTACTGATCAAGATGAGGAACTGGCGAATACGGTTGAGCGTACGATGTTTTCAGATAGCCTAATCATTAATATTCAAAAAATAGGGGAACAAGGAATATTTTTTTCTGTGGGATGCGAAGAGCCGGGTCTAAATGGTCAGTTAATGGATGCTTTTTTTGAAAGGTATTTTAAATTGTCAGAAGATATTTTGTTAGATGAAACTAAGCCTATTGGTGAATACAATATGCTTACTGCAAAGGAGTATCAGTATTTGGTTTATGATTATAATCAAACTGAAAAAGAGTATCCTAAAGATAAAACCATTCATCAATTATTTGAAGAGCAAGTAGCACGAACGCCGAATAATATTGCGGTAGTTTTTGAGGATAAGCAATTGACTTATGAAGAATTAAACAATAAATCAAATCAGTTAGCCCATTATTTGCATAATACCTACAAAACCAAACCTGACGACATTATTTGTTTGTTGTTGGAAAGAAGTGAGTGGATGATTATAGCAATACTCGGTGTGTTAAAGAGCGGTGCGGCGTATTGTCCTATTGCACCGGAATATCCTGAAGAACGAATACAATTTATTTTAGCGGATACGAATCCAAAATGTTTAATCGTTAATATTGATGTAGCAATTAAAAATATTCAATTGCCAATCGTTGACTTACGAGCGAGTAGTTTATTAAAAGCATTGAATATATTAAACATTAAACATTCATCATTAAACATTCATCTTGCTTATATTATTTACACGTCCGGAACAACGGGAAATCCCAAGGGTGTGATGGTGGAACATGGTAATGTGGTATCTTTGGTGAAGGGCATTAGCTATGTGTTTTTGGATAGTCGTTCGGCTACACTGCAATTGTCAGATACTTCTTTTGATGCTTTTACTTTTGAGTTGTGGGGAATGTTGTTGAATGGGGGATGCCTCCATGTCCCCAAGTCTGTACAATCGGTTTTGCAAGTAGAGCTGTTTAAAAAATATTGTATTGAATATCGTATTAATATTTTATGGCTAACAAAAACTTTGTTTGATAGTTTGTATGTACAAGATCATAGTTTATTTAGTTCGTTCTCATATTTATTAGTGGGTGGCGAAGCCCTTAATCCTTTATTGATTAATAATTTAATGAAGGGTGGAGGACCTACTTTTTTGATTAATGGCTATGGTCCTACCGAGAATACTACATTTAGTTTAACATATAAGTGGTGTAAGGGGGATAGTAAGGAATTACTAACGATTCCTATTGGCAAGCCTATTGAGAATAGAACAGCATATATTGTTTCGACTGGTGATTCTTATATATTACCCTTAGGTGCAATCGGTGAATTATATCTTGGTGGCGATGGCGTAGCTCGAGGCTATTTGAATCGACCCGAATTAACTGCGGAACGATTTATTGAAAATCCTTTTCAAACTGAAGAGGATAAGAAGAAAAATAGAAATGACAGACTTTATAAGACCGGTGATTTAGTGCGGATGTTGCCCGACGGAAATATCGAATACATCGGCAGAAATGATTTTCAAGTTAAGATGAGAGGCTATAGAATTGAACTTGGGGAAATCGAAAATAAGATGTTGGAATTTAAAAATAACGATGTTGTCAATCAAGCTGTGGTGTTGGTTAATGAAAAGAATGATAATAAATATTTAGTGGGTTATTTGGTGGCTAAAGAAGAAATCAATATTGAAGATTTAAGAAGTTATTTGTCTGCTGTATTACCGGAATATATGGTGCCTACTGCTTTCGTGCAGTTGGATAAACTGCCTTTAACGGTGAATGGTAAGTTGGATAGAAAAGCATTGTTGGCAATAGATTA
>JASGCP010000048.1 GCA_030053995.1 Phycisphaerales bacterium | reverse complement strand
CTCTTTTTTTACTTTAAAATTTACATTTTACAGGCTTACTCCCCACAAAATAAAATTGACCCTTTTATACACTCTTTCTAAAGGGCATTGCGGTATAGAATACTTTTTTACAACGATTTATAAAGAATCTTATCCAAAAAAATATTTTTTTAGAAAAATGGGCATCGGTAGTAGGATAATACACGATTCTACTTTTCCACATTTTTCCATAGCGGTCATAACGGTTACCGCCTTGTTTATAGTAATTTTTAAAAAAAAGCCATGCTATCACTTCGTCTTTAAGCATAATTTTTCGGGCAGAATGCTTAATATCTTTTTCAATCTTATAATAAATTTCCAAACTATAGTGTTGATGGTCAAAGTAAATAATTTCTGGTATCAACGGTTTGTGTGCGTCTCTTTTTATAAACTCTTTAAAGCAGGTACCCATTAAGAGTGGTCCAGTTATTTCTAAATCACTTGTGCCATAGTATTCTTGTTCTATATGGGTCAGTATCTGCTGGATTAACTGGTGCATGAAGGGGTGTTTGGGTACAACCCCAATAAAAGCATTTAAAATAGTACATTTCGGTCTGTCGATACAAGAAATAAAATCGTGTTCTTCCATTAATGTGTGAAGCGGTTTTCTAAAAATCATTTTTGCATCAATATAAACACCGCCATATTGAAAGAGTACGCAGTAACGCCATAAATCTGCCTTGAATGCACCCGGTAATAGTCGGTTATATGCCTGAACTACGCTTGCATCAAAATATTGTGTGATCATCGCTACTATATCCTGATCATCATATAGGTAATATTCATAATCCGGATTTTTATCTAAAATTGATTGTATAGCATAGTACATTTGTTCAGATACCCTTCGCGTCTTGAGTGTTTGAAAAATAATTTTGGGTATTTTTGTGTTATAGTTATGCGGAACAGGTTCAAAATAATCATTGTCTAAATCGGAACGGTTGAGCAGGATAATTAACTCTGCTTTTGACGATGGCGGAATACGATAACTATAAGCCTTGTAGTTGTGTTTTATCGTAACAACCCGCTCGTTTGACCAACCACGAACATCGTCAACATTTTTAATAATGAGCTTAACTTGTTCCGGTGAAATGTAATGGCACGTATAATCGATTGCGGTAGATAGGGTATCTTCTACTTGAAAGTTTTTTACTAAATAAAAATCTTGTCGGGGTCGATAATAAGGAATAACAAAACTATTCATGAATAAGTTATTTTAATATTTATGAAGATGCGAGTCGGTGCAAAGTTAGATATTTATTATCATTGCACGGTTTATCATTGCACGGTGTTTAGATAGCTATAATAATGTAAGGAATGGCTAATACTACGAATAGTATCAATACAAATAAATTTATTTGTGTTATAAAAATGGGCGTGCAAACTTAGTGCAAAGGGCTTTTTAGATGGGGAAACTATATTGAATGTATGCTCTTGTAGTCCGATTGCTTTCTAAAATATTCAATATGATGGAATAAAAAAAAAAAAAATAACTTTGGTAAGATTTTTAGTTCCTATTTTATAATCTTACGGGTTTTTGTTTTATCAAAAGAAGTGTTTTTTATTTTGTTTTAAATCATTTTACTTCAAATTATGAATGCAAAAAAAATATTGCTGGGTTCCGGATTTATTGTTTTATGTCTAATTTTTTTTTCAGTTTATTTATTTGAAAAACCAAAAATTAGCGTATGGGGATCAAAGGCTAAGTATAAAATAGATGCGGTTACTTTATTTAGTGAATATAAGTTTAATCCTACACAAGCACAATCGAAGTATTTTGATAAGGTAATAATTTTGACGGGAACCGTGCTATCAGTACAAGAGAATCCCTTTGTTATTGTTGTGTCTGGTAATACGGCACTCATGGATGGCGTTCATTGTAAGATGGATGCAGGGCAGGAAAAGATATTAGCTAACAACCTAGATAATATTAGTTCGAATGATATAAAAGCGGGTGATACCGTTATTATAAAGGGTATAGTCGCTCAGTACAAATATGAGGTTGATTTACATCATTGTATTATCATGGATTATGCCGATGGCGACCATGACGGTGACGGTGACGATGATGACAATAATAACTAATTAGGTATTAGCGTCAAATGATATCACGAAAAGGGAGTAACATAGATCAATATAAAATTGAGTTAAATTACACACTCAATTTCATATTGATTAACATTGAGCGTATAGCATTTGCCCTCAGCGGAAGGGCGTTGCAAAACAAGGCGAACGAACTGGCCATCGAAAATGGGTGCAGGCGAATATATCAAATAAGGCGAGTCGTAGCGATAGGACAATAGTAAGAGAATATTGGTAAGCCACAACTAATTAATCATTGATAATTAATTAACCCTACATGCTTGATCTTTTCTTTGTTTTGTATCAAGACACAATAAAGAAAAATGACCTTATAAAAATATCAAATTGTAGTTTTAAAAACCAATTCATTTCTACCATTTTTACCCACTCAATTCGTCATATAGCCAAGTTTAGTAGCGAATATAAGCGGAAGCGTGGAGCATGATTGGGTTATTATGAAATGGGCACTAAATTATCAATTTGCACGAGCAAAAACAAAAGCATGGAATCAATTGACATTTATCGTGCCTTGCACGATGTATAATGTATTTGTGCTAATCGAGTTATTCAAGACTAAGGCATACTTGAAACAAAAAAGATAGTTTTATAAAGTGATCTCTTAGTTTTTCTTAATACTCGAAAAAGTTTTTCTTTTTAAGATAAAGTATTGCAAAGCAACAAAACGATTATAAAAACCGCCCATTTTATCGAGGGGAATATTATTTATATTGGATACTTCTATTTTTTTATTATACCACAACAAAAAAAAATCTTTATGTGATTTCGCAATAGCACTCGCTAAAGAAAAATCACCTAAAAAAAAGCACCGTATGGCACTGATCCAATCTAACAATAGGCGTTTAATAATACTTATTCGTTTTCCTTTTTTAGGTAAATTTCTATATAATATGATCAGATTATTACGGTAATTAAGGTACAGTTTATGATGTCCTACTTGAATCGTGGAAGCCCCAACATGATAGACTACTGAAGAAGGTACACAAACGATTTTATGCCCTAATAGTTGCATACGCCAGCATAAGTCAACTTCCTCCATGTGTGCATGTAAGGGTTCATAAAAACCTTGTAATTGTTTAAATATAGAGGCTCTAATGAGCATAGCTGTACCACCAGCCCAAAATATTTCCTGTACATCGTTATATTGTTGTATATCTTTTTCGCAGGTCTGAAACAGGCGTCCTCTTGCAAAAGTGTAGCCATATTTATCGATCCACCCGCCACAAGCACCAGCATACTCAAAATGATCGCGCTGATGGTAAGACAATATTTTAGGTTGACAAACAGCAATGTGTGATTCCCTTTCCATAAGCGTAACCATGTCATTTAACCAATTAGGGGTTACCTCTAAGTCGTTATTAATGAGGGCATAGTAATCGGCATCAATTTGAGATAAGGCACTATTATATCCACCTGCAAAACCTCTATTGGGCGGTTCACAGTTAATAATTTGTATGTTTTTAAATTCATTGGATAGCATGCTTTCGGTGTCATCCGTGGACACATTGTTGGCTACGATTATTTTAATGTTTTTGTAATTAGTAGCTATAACAAAGGGCAAAAATTTTTTTAATAATGCTTTGCCATTGTAACTTAGTATTACTATAGCCACTAAAGGTTCATTCATAAATGTCTAATTGAATGTGGGTTTAAGCACCTGCCACATTTTTTATCTGTTAAGAATTTTTAAATTGTATTCTGATAAGTATCGCATCCTTTATGCGAAGTTATTTTTTTTTTTTTGATATTTTTAAAATGTTCTCGTGATGGAACATTTTTTTGGTCTATGGTGAAAAGAGTGGGTAACTTAGCTCACTTTCATATTGATTAACATTGAGCCGTATAGCCTTTGCCCTCAGAGGAAGGGCGTTGCAAAACAAGGCGAACGAAGTGGCTATCGAAAATGAGCAGATGCGAATATATCAAAGAAATCGAGTGGTGGCGATACGACAATATTACAATGATTAATTAAACTACATCCAATTAATCATTTGTCATGTTTCACAAGGTCGTACCCAAAAATTGCTATTTTCTATGATGCAAGTTTAGGATTTTATTTTTGAAATTTTCTATGATTGCAGATTACAAAAAAATACTATCTTTGCACAAAAAACTTGAGTAAATCAAAGATTATATTACTTGTTTTCATAGCAATCGGCATCGCTACTTTGGTGTCGTACATGGGTGATGTGAGTACCTATGAAACCATTGCGTCCGCTAAAAATAAAGAAGGGAAATTTGTTACGCTTATTGTTAAACTTAGCCCTAATTCATTAGTCTATAACCCAAAAACAAATCCAAATTTTGTTAGTTTTGTTGGCATTGATAGTTTGCACGACTCTATCCTTGTTCATTACTATTTTGAAAAGCCTTATGACATGGAAAAAAGTAGTAGAATAGTCCTAAAGGGCAAGGTAATTAATAATGTTTTTGAAATTAAAAGTCAAGACGGCATTCTCATTAAATGCCCGAGTAAGTACAAAGATGATCCTACGAAAGCAAGTCAGCAATTATCAGGCGATTCGATGTAACCGTAATTCTTATAGCTCCTTATAGAACAAACTACTATGCAACCCTATATAAATGAACACCTATTTTTAGGCAATTTTGGTCATTTGTTGATCATTATTTGCTTTGTCTGCAGCTTAATGGCTACCCTGTGTTTTTTTTATGCAACAAAAAATAGCCTTCATCCTTCAAATAAAGGGTGGATGAACTTGGCCAGCTTGTTTGTTGTTATAGAAACCATAGCTTTATTATTAGTTTTTACGATTCTTTACTATATTATAGCAAAACATTATTTTGAGTATAAATATGTTTGGCAACATTCTGATAAAGCATTACCGCCGCGCTATTTATTAAGTTGTTTTTGGGAAGGGCAGGAAGGTAGTTTTTTATTATGGGCATTTTGGAATACCGTATTGGGGTGGCTTATTTTTTTTAGGGAGCGTGCATGGCGAAATGGTGTATGTACCGTTATTCAATTTGCTCAATTTTGCTTGTTTTCTATGCTCTTGGGTGTACATTTAGGCAATCTTACGATTGGTAGTAATCCGTTTATACTATTAAGAGATTCGGGGTTTTTAGATAATGCCCCCTTTTTTCATGATGTTGTTACTAATCAAATTAGGGCTGATTATCTTTCTTTTATTAAGGATGGCTCCGGACTTAATACCTTATTGCAAAATTATTGGATGATTATTCATCCGCCGATTTTATTTTTAGGTTTTGCATCTACTATACTACCCTTTAGCTTTGCTGTTACCGGGCTTTATCAAAAGAATCACAACTGGGTTAAACCGGCATTACCTTATACGCTTTTTTCTGTTGCAGTGCTTGGTCTTGGTATTATGATGGGTGCTATGTGGGCTTATGAAAGTTTATCTTTTGGGGGGTATTGGGCATGGGACCCCGTAGAAAATGCTTCTTTAGTGCCTTGGATTATTTTGGTGGCTGGGTTACATACTTTATTAATTAAAAAGCATACCCCGCACGCTTTAAGGTCTTGTTATTTTTTTAGTTTGCTCGCTTTCTGTTTGGTTTTGTATTCTACTTTTTTAACCCGTAGCGGTATTTTGGGCGATACTTCCGTACATGCTTTTACCGATTTGGGTTTGAACGGACAACTTATTGCATTTGTTCTGATATTTACAATCCCTGCAGGTACACTTTATTATTTTCGCTACAAGTATATTGCAACTTGGCGGATAGAAGAAAATACAAGCTCGCGTGAGTTTTGGTTGCTACTGGGCTCTTTAATTCTTTTCTTGTCGGCGATTATTATCATTGTATTAACATCCTTGCCAGTATTTAATAAGATTCTTGATAGTTTACCCTATTGCAAAAATGTGTCAAGATTTGCCCCCCCCGAGGATGTTCCATTCGCCTATAACCGTATTCAGATATTGATTGCTATTATGATTGGGCTATTAACGGGGTGCGTTCAATACTTAAAATATAAAACAACAACATGGTCTTATTTCTGGCGTAATATGAAGTTGCCCATGATGATCTCTTTATTTGCGTGTTTGCTGTTGCTCGTCTTCCATCCCGTTCAGTATGACAATAAAGGTGTGTTTTTCTTGGTGACTATTTATCTTGCTTTATTTGCTAGTATTTTTGCCTTGATTGGTAATTTCGGATACATTATTCTTGTTTTGCGCACGAAGTTAGCAAATGCAGGCGGTTCTATTGCTCATATAGGCTTTGCACTTATATTAGTTGGTATATTACTGTCTTCGGGCGGTAGAAAGATTTTAAGCTGGAATCCTACACATTTGAGTATGTTTCAAGGTTCGCAAACTGAAAACCCTGCAGAGAATATTACCCTATTAAAAGGTGTTCCTGTACAGATGGGCAATTATCAAGTTACTTATCTGAATGATTCATTTCATGTGCACGATAATAAAACATACTACCAAATTATGTTTGTGGACACACTAACACATCGTCAGTTTTCTTTATATCCTAACACGATCAAAAATAATAAAGGCGGACAAGGCTACTCGGCTAACCCCGATGCTCAACACTTTTTAACTAAGGATATCTTTGTTTATATAACATCGTTTTTCTTTAATGCCCAGGATAATCAAGATCATGGCTTTACTAATAAACAAGCTAAAATAAGTGATACGCTTTATTACTCGCGTGGCTTTTTTGTTCTTAAAAGTATAGCGATTAATCCGCCCAGTAAAAAGCAATGGTATAATAAAAATACGATTGGCGTTTTTTTGAATATAGAAGTAACTAATTATAAAAATGAGCATTTTATGATGACGCCCGGTATCACCATCAATAGTAAAGAAATTTTCTTTCATCCTGATACACTGGCATCGGAAAACTTGGTTATTAATTTTAATAAGGTGCTCGATGAACAAAAAGGTGATTTGGAAGTTGGTATTCAAGAGTTAACATCACCGCAAAAAATTATTACCCTTAAAGTAATTTTATTTCCCTATATCTTACTTTTGTGGTTGGGCGTGCTTATTTTATTGATAGGCTGTTTTGTTTCAATACGCGTAAAGGTACTGAAAAAGTGATTCTTGAGTATAAATAATAAGGCCTTGTGCATCTTGTTAGGATAATAGATTAAATACATTTACCATAGAATAATAAAAATATGAGTCAAACCGAATCGTCTATGTTCTCATTGCAAGGAAAAGTAATTGTAGTAACTGGTGCTACTGGTGTTTTAGGTTTATCGTTTATAAAAGCTATTGTTGCAGCAGGCGGTATTGTTGGCGTGTTGGGTAGAAATGAACAATGTGCCCATGAGCGGGTTGCCAATATTGTTAGCAATGGAGGGCAGGCAATTGCTTTGATTGCCGATGTAATGAATGAACACCAACTACAGCTGGCTCATGATAAGATATTAGCAGAATATGGAAAAATTGACGGTTTAGTAAATGCGGCTGGTGGCAACCTACCGCAAGCCATTGTTCAACCTGAGCAAGATATTTTTTCACTGCATCTTGATAGCATGAAAAAAGTGATGGATATTAACCTATGGGGAACGATTCAGCCTACCTTGATTTTTGGAAAAGCAATTGCAGCAAATGATGGTGGTAGCATCGTCAATCTATCTTCAGTAAGTGCAGAAAGAACGCTAACTAAGGTTTTAGGATATAGTTTAGGAAAGGCAGCCGTGGATTCATTCACAAAATGGTTCGCCGTAGAAATGGCAAAGCGTTATGGTGATAAAATAAGAATGAATGCACTGATGCCCGGATTCTTTTTGACAGAACAAAATAGATCATTATTAGTAGATGAACAAGGGCACTATTCGCCAAGGGGCACATCTATTATTAACCATACACCTTTTAATCGATTTGGTAATCCTAATGATTTAAACGGTGCTTTAGTATGGTTGCTTAGTGATGCATCTAAGTTTGTAACCGGTACGAAGATTACGATTGATGGTGGATTTAATGCTTTCTCGGGTGTTTAAATATTATTGGTAACAACGCATAATTATATGTCTTTTTGCTTAAAATATAATCGCAAACAATCATTTTTTACCAACTATTTTTTTATAATATTTATGGTCAATTTGATGGGTCGTATATTGTATCTGCGAAAATATTGTGTGTTTATCTTGAATCTAAAAAAATAATTTATAGCTCGCTACAATAAATAATGAAGCTATGTATCAGATGCAACAAACAATGCGGTGGTATGGTCCCAATGATCCGGTTAGTTTATGGGATATAAGACAAGCAGGCTGCTCGGGTGTCGTTACCGCACTGCACCATATTCCTAATGGAGCCGTCTGGTCAATTGAAGAAATCCAAAAAAGAAAAAGAGCCGTTGAAGCCGCAGGACTCATTTGGTCTGTAGTTGAAAGTGTGCCTGTTCATGAAGCAATCAAAACGCAATCTGATAACTTTTCTGTTTATATAGAAAATTATAAACAATCTATTAGAAATCTCAGTGCTTGTGGTATCCACATTATTACCTATAATTTTATGCCTGTAATGGATTGGACACGCACCAATCTTGTTTATGAAATGCCTGATAAATCATTGGCACTTTTATATGATCGTACTGCCGTTGTGGCTTTTGATTTATTTATCTTAAAAAGAAAAAATGCAGCCAGCTCTTATTCGTCTATTGATATCGAAAGAGCAACAGCCCTATTTAATGGTATGACTGAAGCAGATAAGCAAGTTTTAATACAAAATATTATTAAAGGACTTCCAGGAAGTGAGGAAAGTTTTACCATAGAACAATTTCGGGACGCTTTAGAAAAATATCAGGGAATTGATGAACATCTATTAAGAAGTCATCTTATTTATTTTCTCCAACAGATTATTCCCGTTGCTGAGGCATGTTTTGTTAATATGGTTATTCATCCAGACGACCCCCCTTATTCATTATTAGGTTTGCCTCGAGTGGTTAGTACCGCCAATGATATAGAAAAACTTATGCAGGCTGTTCCCGCACCAAATAATGGGTTATGTTTTTGCACAGGGTCTTTAGGCGTGCGTGCCGATAATGATCTGCCGGACATGATTAAACGATTTGGTAATAGAATTAATTTTGTACACTTGCGCAGTATAAAACGGAATGAATACGGTGATTTTTACGAGGATAACCATTTAGACGGGGATGTGGATATGTTTGCTGTTGTAAAAGAAATTGTTTTGTTAATGCAAAAAAGACAAGTACATATCCCCATGCGACCTGACCATGGTCATCAAATGTTGGATGATTTAAAGAAGAAAACAAACCCAGGTTATTCCGCTATCGGAAGGTTGAAAGGATTAGCTGAGCTAAGAGGATTAGAGTTTGGTATATTAAAAAGTATGCAACCGCATTAATGAGTGAAAATATAATAGTTATGTCGTCAACCTTAGTAAGCCCAATAGATCCAAAAAATGTATTTGAAAAAACAATTTTCAATAATGATTTTCTCTTGCACAACCAAACAGCTCTACTGCTTTTTCATGATTATGCCAAAGACCTCCCCATTATTGATTATCATAATCATTTACCGCCTGACCAAATAGCCTGTAATAAAAAGTTTACTTCAATTACTGAAGTTTGGCTACAATATGATCATTACAAGTGGCGTGCAATGCGTGGTTTAGGAGTGGATGAAAAATATATTACCGGTCAGGCTACTGATGAAGAAAAATTTATGGCATGGGCAACCTGCTTTCCTGAAATGGTGCGTAATCCCTTATTTCATTGGTCGCAAATGGAATTAAAAAAACCGTTCGGAATTAATGAATACTTGAATAAATATTCCGGTCCAACAATCTATAAGAAATGCAACGAGCAGCTGCAGCATGATTCATTTTCTACTCAGGGTATTTTACATCAATTTAAAGTCGAGATGGTCGGTACTACTGATGACCCTTGTGATGATTTAGTAGCACACCAAAAAATTCGTGAAGATAACATAGGGATAACCGTCTTGCCTTCATTTAGACCAGATAAAATTTTTAAAATAGATAATAGAAATTTGTTCTTGCTTTATGTTGAAAAATTAGAAATAGCCAGCGGCGTTAAGATTCATGATATTCATAGTTTATTGCAGGCACTTGAAAATCGGGTAAATTATTTTCATGATCATGGATGTAGAATAGCTGATCATGGATTATCATCGATGCCACCACCCAGTACTTTGTCAACAGCCCTTGAAAAAGAGTTTGAAAATTATTTGATTGCCGATAATAGTATGTTGCCCTTTTCTCAACCAGACAGCTTTGCTGGAGCGGTATTGATGTTTTTGTGTAGCCTATATCATAAGAAAGGCTGGGTACAGCAATTTCACCTTGGACCATTAAGAGATAATAATACAAGATTATTACATTTAATAGGTGGAGACGCTGGAGTAGATTCTATTGGTGATTTTTCGCAGGCTCAAAGTTTGTCTTATTTCTTGAATGCTCTTGATGAACGAGGAAGACTCGCTAAAACAATATTGTATAATATCAACCCCGCCGATAATGAAGTTTTTGCAACCATCTGTGGTAATTTTAATGGGGACACCATAAAAGGTAAAATTCAGTATGGCTCGGGATGGTGGTTTCTAGACCAAAAGGACGGTATTGAAAGACAACTTAATGCCTTGTCTTATATGGGTACGCTCAGCACTTTTGTTGGTATGATTACAGATAGTAGAAGTTTTTTATCTTATTCGAGGCATGAATATTTTAGAAGGGTGTTGTGTAATTTAATAGGTGATGATATGGAAAAAGGACTTTTACCAAATGATATGAAGTGGATGGGTACGCTGGTGCAAAATATTTGCTATTATAATGCTAAGGCATATTTTAATTTGTAAATTGTAAGGTAGTAAATATAAAAAATGAGTGCACAAGTAGTAACGATGGGCGAAATAATGCTACGATTATCGCCACCTGGTTTTAAACGCTTAGTACAAGCTGATAGTTTCGAGGCTACTTATGGCGGTGCGGAAGCCAATGTGGCCGTGGCTTTGTGTAATTATGGCTTACAAGCATCCTTTGTGTCGAAAGTTCCTGATAATCCAGTCGGTCAGTCTGCAATTAATCATTTACGCCGTTATGGTGTGGATACTCAATATATTCTAAGAGGTGGTGATCGACTGGGACTTTATTTTTTGGAGACCGGTGTTTCTATGCGGGCATCGCAGGTGGTGTACGATAGGGTAGCATCTTCGTTTGCTGATGTCAATGCTTGTGAATTTGATTTTGATAAAATATTGGACGGTGTATCATGGTTTCATACAACGGGTATTACACCAGCCTTGAGTCCTAAAGCCGTAGCTTTAACTGAACTAGCTTTAAAAACCGCAAAAGCAAAGGGAATTACAACAAGCATTGATCTGAATTACCGAAAGAAGTTGTGGAGTAAAGAAAAAGCTGAAACAGTATTAAGTACTTTATGTCGGTATGTTGATGTCTGTATGGGTGCCGATCCATTGTTAGGGTTTACAATAAAAGATAGCGATATGACAAATGGCAACCTCAACTTGCAGGGATTTAACAATATGTTTAAGTGTATGACGGATAGGTTTGGGTTTAAGTGTATAACGGCTTCCTTGCGGGAAAGTTATAGTGCAAGTGATAATGGGTGGAGTGCTTTAGTTTATGGTAAAAGCAGAATGTATCATACAAAACAATACAATGTACGCGTAGTGGATCGCGTTGGTACCGGTGATAGTTTTACTAGTGGATTAATATATGGTTTAGTAACCGGTATGCCGATGACCGATGCTGCGGAGTTCGCCGTAGCAGCCAGTGCCTTGAAGCATACTATATTAGGAGACTTTAATCATGCAAGTTTAGCAGAGGTAAATGATTTAATGATGGGTAATGAATCGAATAGGATACAGCGTTAGTGAATTTCTTTAATGTTTTTTTATGATTATCGACACCTTGCAAAACGCTCATAAGTATTTTAAAATTCATACGCTTTTTAAAAAGGCTTTTGAGTACATAAATCAAATAGATGTAGCTCATGTTGCTACCGGAAAAAATGATATCGCTGCAGGACTAAAATCGATTATTAGTACCGCTGAAGCGAAAACAGCAGAGGAGAGCTTAAAAGAATTTGAATGTCACGATGATCATATCGATATCCATCTATGTATTAAAGGAATAGAAACTTTTGGATGGAAACCGCATGAAAAATGTTTGCACCCCAACGGAGATTATGATGCACTTAAAGATGTTCGTTTTTTTTATGATGCACCCGATATGTTCTTTAAATTGACCGAGGGGCAATTTGTGATTTTGTTTCCCGAAGATGTACATGCACCTATGATTGGTGAAGGAATAATTAAAAAGCTGGTAATAAAAGTAAAGATATAAATTACTTATTTTGACCATTGTATGATGGATATGATGGATATGATGGATATAGGTACAACAAAAAAGCAATGAAACAAAAAGCGATTGATACGATTGTTGCACAAGGTATTTTACCTTTGTATTTTAATGCGGACGAACAAGTTAGTATCAACATTGTGCGTGCCCTGTACCAAGCCGGTATTAAAGCTGTAGAGTACACGAATAGAGGAGAAACAGCTCTCCATAATTTTAAAAATTTGGTCGTAGTTAGAAATACAGAATTGCCCGGATTACTATTGGGGGTGGGGACAATCAAAAATATACATCAGGCTCATGATTATATCACGGCTGGGGCTGATTTTATTGTAAGTCCTGGTTATCTAAAAGAAGTGGCCGATAAAACAAATAGTATCAATATGTTATATGTGCCCGGCTGCATGACGCCAACAGAAATTATGGTAGCCGAGAATGATGGTCTCACTTTTATTAAGTTGTTTCCTGGTAATATATTAGGTGTTGATTTTCTAAAGAGCATCAAAGAGATATTTCCAAAATTGTTATTTATGCCAACGGGTGGCGTAGATACTACAAAAGAAAGTATATACCGCTGGTTTAATGCCGGTGCCGCCGCCGTAGGTATTGGGGGGCAATTGATTACTAAAGAACTAATGGCGACTCAAGATTGTTCTACCATACGGTCAGCTACAAAAGATGTATTAACTTTGATTCAGTCAATAAAAAAATAAGGTGTGAGTCATCAGCATACAATGACAAAATATAGATGGACAATTTGTTCTCTTATTTTCTTTGCTACAACTATTAATTATTTAGATAGAGCCGTCATTAGTCTGCTAAAGCCTTATTTGGCCGTAGCTTTTAATTGGAATAAAATGCAGGAAGTTGCTCATTATGCCAATATTCAAATTTCATTTAGTATTGCTTATGCTGCCGGGAGTTTGTTTACCGGGCAATTAATCGATAAATTAGGAACTAGAATCGGCTATGCACTATCCACCGGACTGTGGAGTATTGCTGCGGTAGCACACGCACTTGCAACCGGGGCATCAGGATTGAGTATTGTCAGAATATTCCTTGGTGTTACCGAGGCGGGGAATTTTCCTGCTGCTATTAAAGCTACTGCTGAATGGTTTCCTAAAAATGAAAGGGCATTAGCTACCGGCATATTTAATTCTGGGTCTAATGTCGGTGCTATTATTACGCCCCTAATCGTCCCCCTAATTGCCGTAAGAATGGGGTGGCAATGGGCATTTATATTTACCGGAGCTATTGGTTTTATTTGGCTGATATTGTGGTTTATCTACTATGAAGTTCCCAGTAAACAAAAACGCCTATCGCAACTAGAGTTTGATTATATTTATGCGGATAAAGAGGACAACGATACTAAAAGTGAAAAGGTTTCTTGGTTAAAACTTTTGCAATTTAAACAAACATGGGCTGTTGCACTTGCTAAGTTTTTAACTGATCCTATTTGGGCGTTTTATTTATTTTGGCTACCCGATTTTTTAATAAAACACTATGCGTTAACAGGAACAGCTATTGCCCTTCCTGTAGCTTGCGTGTATGTTATGTCCAGTATGGGAAGTATTGTGGGCGGATATATTCCTATGTTGTTGATTAATAAAGGCTGGTCCGTATTGAAAGCCCGAAAAACGAGCCTCTTAATTTATGCTTTTTGTGTTTGTCCAATAATTTTTGCTCAATTCTTGGGGAGCATTTCTATGTGGTTAGCCGTTTTGGTAATTGGAATAGCTGCCGCCGCCCATCAGGCATGGAGTGCTAACATGTATTCTACTGTGAGTGATATGTTTCCGAAGTCGGCTACAGCATCGGTAACGGGTATTGCAGGGATGTGTGGCGCTATCGGTGGTATCTTGTTACCACTTTTGTTGCAAAAAAGAATGTTTATTTATTTTGAAAGTATCAACCATATACACATCGGGTACTATATTATGTTTTTTATATGTGCTGCTGCTTATTTACTTGGCTGGCTGATTTTACATTTGTTGGCTCCAAATATGAAAAAAGTGGTTCTATGACGAATTGAGCCGGGTAACTTATCTCAATTTCCTATTGATTACCATTGAGCGTATAGCCTAAACGCCCTCAGCGGATTGGCATTGCAAAACAAGGCAAATGAAGTGCCCCATCGAAAATGGGCAGAGGCGAATATATCAAAGAAAGCGAGTGGTGGCGATGCTAAAATTGTAAAAAAGTAAGAAAGTTATATCCACTCGCTTTCTATATATCCGATGCCATTCATTTTCGATAACGCAGTGAGCC
>JASGCP010000177.1 GCA_030053995.1 Phycisphaerales bacterium | reverse complement strand
TGAATGATTTGTTGCTCGCTGCTTTGGTAAGGGCATTGGGTAAGTTATTGGGCGAGCATGAAGTTGCGATTTTATTAGAAGGGCACGGTAGAGAATCTTTACAGGAGGATATCGATATTTCTAAAACAATGGGCTGGTTTACAAGTATTCTTCCTGTTGTATTACCCATAATAGGTAAGAATATAGAAGAGACAATTATAGCAGTTAAGGAGGCTTTGCGAGCAATACCTAATAAGGGTATTGGCTACGGATTTCTAAAAGGCTATAAACAGTTGCCTAAATTTAGTTTTAATTATTTGGGGGTGTTTAATAAGGAGGATAAAGAAGATTGGTTTTTAAGTAGTGAAGCGAGTGGAATCTCTGTTTCTCAAAATAATAAAAATGGATTATGGTTAGATATCAATGGCGGTGTTACAGCAAGTGGACAGTTGGCGTTTTTTGTCCGTGGTAAATTGGGGATGAAATGGATGAATGATTTTGCAACTTCTTTTAAGCAGGCGTTAGAAATAGTTGTGG
This sequence comes from Phycisphaerales bacterium, assembly GCA_030053995.1. Lineage (GTDB taxonomy): Bacteria > Bacteroidota > Bacteroidia > Chitinophagales > Chitinophagaceae > JASGCP01. Next base: position 2,902 of record JASGCP010000177.1, on the reverse strand, counting down.
ACACTACTCTTGTAATGAACCGTTCTTATTTAACCCCGAGTGATACGCAGTATTTAGTGCGTCAGGACTTATTGGATAAGTTGCAAGAAACACAAGAGATAGAAGCTATTTATTGGGCAAATAGTTGGCAAGCTGGACTTATTTATCATTATTTGAATAAGACAGCTGATGATGGTGCATATAAAGTTCAGTTGCAGTGGCGATATCATACTGCGGTTAATGAAAACTATTTTATGCAGGCATGGCAGCTAGCATTGAATCATTATCCGGGTTTAAGAGTTCGTTTTAATTGGGATCATGAGCTCATTCAAATTATAGACAAGAAAGCAGTCTTGGATTATCGGTTTAGGGATATTCAAAAATTAAAGAATAAGGAAGCTGCAATAGAAGCGATTAGAATTGAAGACAGAAAAGAGGATTATGATTTGACAAAAGGTAATTTGCTACGGGTGTATTTGATTCAATTAAAGAAGGAAGAATTTGTGGTGTTGTATAGTAGTCATCATGCTATTACTGATGGTTGGAGTAATCCTAATTTGTGGGGTTATGTGCATGCGATGTATGCTGATTTAATGCATGGAAAAGAACAAGGAATATTCTTAGAGGATCAAGCGTATTTACGGGCACAGGAATATTTACAGGTGGCATGTCGCAAACCGAATGCATGGTTGTTTGATTATCTTCAAGGGATAGATCGTAGGCTAGATGTATCCGCATGGTGTAAGCCATCAGCTAAAGGGATTGATATACTGTCTTATAAAATAACGGAAGATCTTTTAATGAAGCGAATTTCTTTGAGTGGAGTTATCTATCAATCATTAGAACGGCTGATTAATAGAGAAGGTTTAACATGGAGTAATTTGATGATGTGGGCTTGGAGTAAGGTGTTGTGTATGTATGATCATAAAAAGGAACATGTTGTCGGTCTTATGGTTTCTGGGAGGGGATTACCTATAGAGGATATAGAGCAGTCTGTTGGTTTGTATATTAATTTGTTGCCTTTGGTGATAAGGCACGACTCATCGGCTTCTATATTGAGTATATTAAAGACTATTCAGAAAGATACAATAATGCTTAATCAGCGGAGCTATAGTTTTGATGTTTTGAATCTTTTTGAAGTAAAGGATTTACAAAGATCATTAAGTAATGTAGTGGTGTATCAGAATTACCCGCGACTTAAACAAGAACATGATGGAGATGCTGGCTTTCATCTGACTCCTGTTTTTGATTGGGCACGAGATTTTTATCATTATCCGTTACATTTGATTGCTTCTGAAAATGCAGGCACCTTGGATATCGCTTTGCAATATGCCGGGGAATTATTTGAGGATGAAAAAATAGAAGAGGTATTGCAACGGTTAGTATGGTTGTTGAAACAAATCCCTGCCCATTGTCATGAGGGGGAGTCTATTCTCTAATATTTTACCCACTCATTTCGTCATAGAGCCAACTTGTGTCTTGCTTGATTCAAACAAAAGAAATATGACCTTTAAAACATAATTTACTCTTTCTGTATTTTGGTCACTCATTTCGTCACAATGGCATATTTTTCTACTACTCCCTAAAATCGCTTAGCATCTCAAAAAATGATTTAGCCCTCAAACTCTATTTTGTTTTGTAATTTTGAATTTTCTTTAAATGAAAATTTTAGTAATGCTTGAAAAATATCACGTATTTTTTGGAATATATCGTTTTCTTTCAGTAAGATATCTGTTAACAGCTTCTATTACTTTTTTGTTTTTTTATGTCATTTTCAAAAAGAATTTTTTTTATCTGAAAATTCAAAAGACATATCCTTTATTTAAAGATTACCTGCGCGAGATTATAAACTCTATCATTACAATTTTCATATTTACCATAGTGAGTTATCTTACCAGAGTAAAATATGGATCCTATACCCATTTATATCAGAATATTCAGCAATATGGCTTACTCTATTATTGTTTTACATATGTATGGATGTTTTTTTTACACGATTTCTACTTTTATTGGATGCATCGTGTTATTCACCATAGGCGACTCTATAAGCTATTCCATATGGAACACCACAAATCTCATAAGCCCACCCCATGGACTGCCTATTCCTTCAGCCCATTAGAAGCTATTTTAGAAATAGCTATTATCCCTATTTTTGCTTTTCTCATCCCTATTCAAGTATGGGCTATTTTTATATTCTTTACATTTCAGATAATATATAATGTGTATATACATTTAGGTTACGAGTTGTTTCCTAAAACAGTCAATAATCATTGGATAAGAAAATGGTTCAATACAGCCACAGCACATGATTTCCATCATCATTATAATAAAAAAAATTATGGACTATATACCACGATTTGGGATAGGCTATTTAATACCTATTATAATGTAAACACAAATATTGCAAAGGAAAAATCAAAAGCCTAATTGTGCACATCAAGAAAACACTTAATAGAGAAAAGTATATCATAGTAAGTGCTACTAATTTCTTTTTGTACTATTGAACTTATCGCCTTTTAAAAGTTTTTTGTGTATTAGTAAATTCTATGCTTACTTTCATCGAGTGGAGCGGGTAAGTTTGCAAAAGTTAGAAACTTTAAACTAAAAAGATATTACTAATTTTTGTGTGAGAAGATTTTCAATAAAATATTTGGTTCTATGACGAAATGAGTGGGTAAAACAGCTCAATTTCCTATTGATTACCCTTTCGCATATAGCCGGAATGCCCTCAGAGGAAGGGCGTTGCAAAACAAGGCGAACGGAAGTGCCCATCGAAAATGGGCGGTGGTGAATATATCAAAGAAAATAATTGGTAGTAGTAAGATAGTAATCAGAATATTGGTAAGATACATCCAATTAAACATTGATAATTAAACATTAATCTCGCAGGCTTGATTTTTTCTTTGTTTCTTTCTTTTGTATC
>JASGCP010000047.1 GCA_030053995.1 Phycisphaerales bacterium | reverse complement strand
TTTTTTTTTGTAACTTTGCATGCTTTCTCACACGAAACTTAGTAATGCCATATTTGCTCAGTTTTTTCACAAATAGGCGTGGCAGACCGTTTTAGCTATTCGGTTTCTAAAGGTGCTGTACATGCTATGACCTTGAGCATTGCTCGTGACTGTGCACAATTTAAAATTCGGTGTAATAATATTTTGCCTACTAGAATTGATACCCCCTTAATTGCAGGGATTTTACAAAAACATTATCCTACTAATGCCCATGATATCCGCACGCAATATCATCAAGCCCAGCCTTTAGGTAGAATGGCTTTTCCAGTGGAAGTTGCAAAAATGATTGCCTATTTAGCTTCCGATGATGCTGAGTTTATAACAGGATGCGACTTTACTATTGATGGTGGATTTACGCATCTAAAATAAAGGCTCTATGACGAAAAGGGTGGGTAACTTAGCTCAATTTCACATTGATTACCATTAAGCATATAGTCGGAATGCCCTCAGAGGAAGGGTGTTGCAAAACAATGCGAACGAAGTGCCCATCGAAAATGGTGAAGGCGAATATTTCAAAAAAGCGAATGGTAGCGATGCGGTAATGGTAAAGAAGTAAGGAGGCTAAGTTTAATCGCTATCATTCGCTTTCTATATATCCTACGCCATTTATTGTCTTTACGGCTCACCGCTTGATTTTTTCTTTGTTTCTTTCTTTTGTATCAAGACAAAAGAAAGAAAAATGATATTATAAAATACCAAATTATCATCTTTAAAACTAATAAAGAAAAATAAAAATTATCGTTTTAAGGTGCAATTAGTTAACCATTAACCATTAATTAAGCCCATCCTTTTCGTCATATAACCAAAATAAATATTGGTTATATGGTCAATGCTAAACAATCTATTAATTTCATGTGTCCAATAGATATATCTTTGTAATATTTGATTAACCTCAAAAAGTTGCATTCATTAGGTTGAATCGAGTTTTAGTCACCCCCCAACCAAATAATAATTTTTTTACAAAAATAATCGTAACTTTGCAAATTATTTAGCAATAGTTGCAGTAGCACGACAATGTATTTGAAGGGTAATATATAATTATTTCTTTATGAAATATTACTTACTGAAAAGTAAGCGGTTAATAATTTTGAGCCTTTTTCTTTTATGGGCAACAGTCAGTGCTTTTTCACAGAAACAGGTAAGTATATTAACGGCTGCATTTCAAACAGCTATACCTTATCAGGCAGGTAGTTCTATATGTGTGCCTTTTAATTTTGACCATAATAATGCCTATACTTGTTTTAATATTGGCAATAGTTTTCAATTATGGCTTTCTGATGCGACTGGTAGTTTCACTACGCCTACACTGATTGGTAACTATACCGGTATTTATATAGGACTTGTCAATGGTGTGTTGCCTGCAGGACTAACTGGAACTGGTTTTAAGATAGCCGTGGTTGCTACGAATCCTGCAATGGGATTAGATACCACGCCTGCTTTTAGTATTGATAACTCGGCCTCGGCAGGAAATTTAACCCCTACACTTTCTTTGGCAACACAACAAACTTCTACACCCCTTGTTTTAGGAAGTTTTGGTGCTAATGTAACAGGATTTGGGTGGTGTAACTATACTTTTACCCCTACAAATAAAGATATAGCACTTACGGCAGGTGCTTCGCAACCGACTGATATTACAACCACTGGTAGCTTAATCAATGGTATTACTAATACAATTATTTCAACTAATCGGCCGTTTGCGATTAATGCACCTAATGGATATTCAGATGATGTAACGGGTTTACAGAAATTTAACTATGCATATCTTGCAACTAATACATACTCTGATGGCGTATATACTGCAATATCAACAGTAGGATATTATCTTATTAATAATCCGATAGGTTTAGGTTGGAGTACTTCTGGCAATAATTTTTGTATTAATCAAACAGTGTCTTATGGTGCCAATACAGGTGTGACGGGTAGTTTATATAATTTTCCTTCTACCTTATACACTGTTGACTGGAATGATGGTACACCTATTCAACAATACACTTATTGCGATTTTATTACAAATCCTTTTATTACGCATAGTTATACCCAAAATAGTTGTGGTAAATCGGGGTCACCTCAAAATGCCTACAATATTGCAACTACTGCGGTGGTACCTTATTCTGGGGTTTGCAACACCCCGGTAGTTACTAATTTAAGTGCGTTTATATCATCGATACCGATTGCCAATTTTACTTTACCCAAAGGAATAGTCGATACCATCTATTGTATTAACAACCAGATAAGAGTTACGAATACTAGTACACCGGGTGCAAATGTAAGCGGTAATTGTGATACTAAAGGTATTTTTAATTGGTATATCAATGGGGTTTTCGTGCAGTCGGACACTGATTTAGTACAAAATAGTGATTTGATTTTTACACCAACTAAAACGGGGACTACAGTTATTAAGTTAGTCGCCAAAGGTACGATTGGTAGTCCTTGTGTAGGTGATTCTACTATTTACATAAAAAATATTTGTGTTGATACTTCTCTAATTACCCGACTTACTGATGGTGGTGGTAATACCACTTATATTAGTTGTCCGCCTGCTACCATTACGCTACAAGGTACTGTTAATCCGCCTCCTTATTGTGCACCACCAACCTTGAGTCCCTTTCAGGTTATAGATTCGGCTACGCGTACGGTGTTAACGCCGGGTACGGACTATGTCATTACAAATGGGAATACTTTAGCACCAACATTTACAATGACGGTACCCAGAACTTATTTGATTATTTTTACTGCTACCAATGTGTGTGGAACTTTCACCTCTGATACTTTTAAAATTGTTGTTTTACCAACACCGTCAGTATCATTTCCGCAACCTGTTGTAAATTATTGTGATACGATGACGATTAATTTTAGGTCGAGTGCAGCCCATATACCAACATATAATCCTGGTTATTCAACCGCATCAATACCTTATTCTTGGAATATTACAGGGGGGGCTATAGCTTATAAGAATGGAACAACACAAAATTCCCCCTATCCCGTTGTTAGTTTTTTAGATTATGTAACACCTTATACTGTCAATGTAACTTTTGATAACGGTTGCGGTACGCCAGCAACCGCTACGCAAACGGTTACTTTTTTTCAACCTATAACGGGCTTAGCAATACTACGATCTGGTACTAATTATTGTTATATACAAGATACTTGTCAGTTAACGGCTAATTTCCCACCCCCTAATTCTGTTGATTCTGTACGATGGATTTCTAGCGGTACCGGAACCTTTGATGATAAGACAGCATCGAGTACTTTTTATACCTTTAGCACGGCAGATAAGAATAGCGGTAGCGTTACCCTTAGTCTGCGGGCATATCCTAAAACACCAGCCGGTGGTGGGGCTGCTTCATGTCCTGTTGTAACGCAAAGCATTACGATAACATTTAGTGCACAGAATAAAGGTAATAATTCAACACAGACTATTTGCTCGAATACAGCAATTAATTATATTCCCAATTCTAGTATTAGTGGCAGCGTGTTTAATTGGACTGGTGTCGTTACAACGGGTACGATTAATGGTGTTACAACTTCAGGAACCGGCAATATCACGGATTTATTGATGAACCCCAGTAATAATCTACCAGCCGGGGTGGTAATCTACACGATTACCCCTTTTGCATTGGGCTGTAACGGTACCCCATTTACCTTTACCGTAAATGTAGAACCGCTCGTGCAAGTGAATATTGCTAATATTAAAGATACTATTTGTCCTGGTACTTCGGCTAATGTTCGTATGAATACTTTGGGGCAACCCTTAACATATACATGGACTTCTAGTTTTAGTGGCAATATTACAGGAAATACCAATAGGGCGGTGCCTACTGCAACGGGGCAGATTAATGATATTTTAAATAATAATGGTACAACGGTTGGTGCTGTGTATTACACAATTAACTCCATTGGTTCTGGCGGATGTGATACAACTATCAACGATACCGTTTATGTTAGACCCTTGGTTACAGCACCAATAGCGGGGCGTGATACAGCCTTATGCTTTGCCCCCTCATTCAATTTGACCGCGAATAGCCCGGTTACCGGAACCGGCGTATGGACACAAACCGTTGGTCCTGTTGCAACGATATCTAATACAGGGATACCTAATCCAACGATTACGGGACTTATAGCTTCTTCACCGGGAACGCTTTATACATTTGTATGGACAATTGGTGATGGTTTTTGTCCTAGCTATGCTAGTGCAGTTAATATAACTGATGTTGATACGATTCAAAATTTTATTGATAATACAACCACAAATATTTGTTTGGGGAATGCCTATACAATTACTAATACTACGCTTGCGGGTGGTAATAATTTCTATGTTATTAGTTGGCAATCAAGTACGGATGGCGTTACTTGGGCTACGGTGCCGAGTGCTAATTTAAGTAGCGTAACGGTATCACCTACCGTAACAACGGCGTATCGGCGATTGGTAAAATCTTCAAGTTGTTCGAGTGTTTCTGAACCTACCTTAGTTGTTGTTTTACCGCCATTAGCTAATAACAGTATTCCTAGTAAGTTAGATGTGTGTATTAATACAATACCCCCTACATTGCTTGGCTCTAATCCAACAGGCGGTAACGGGGACTATACATATCAATGGCAGGTAAGTACCGATGGGGTAAATTATGTTAATATACCCGGTGCCGTTAATCGTGATTTGACTTTTACCACCCCATTTACGCAAACATCGTATTACAAAAGAATTGTGAGTTCATTGTCTTGTACCGGTACCTCATCTATTAATAGTAATATTGATACTTTAACGCTAAGATTAAACAGTATAGCGAGTTTTACGGTTAACTTACGCATTGCCTGTGCACCTTTTATAATTCCTAGAACTAATATAACGGCATTAGTAGATCCAAGTCGTAACGCAAGTTACACATGGTTTGCAAATGGTATTAATATTGGAACAGGAGCGTCTTTTCCTGGATACACAATATCCCAACCCAGTGATAGTGTTGTTGTATCCTTAGTAACGACGAGTCCCTATGGATGTAATACCGATACGGCTTTTGATACTTTATATACTTTTAGGAACCCTGATCCTTCTTTTACAGTAACACCAACAGCGGGCTGTGGCCCATTAAATATAGCAATTACCAATACATCACCGGATCAAAATGTTAATTATTTTACATGGGTATGGACGATACCGGGTACATCTTATACGAATAATACAGCTAATCCAGCACCAACTACTTTGCCGGCTAGCCCTACTGCCGGTGATATAAATTATTCAGTTAATTTATTGGTTACCAATGGTTGTCCTGGGGCATATCAAGCAAGTAAAAATGTTGTTGTTCATTCCTTACCTATTTCTCTTATGGCACTATCAGGAGGGACTGGATGCAGTCCTTATTCAGTTACTTTTACAGATATTAGTAGGGGCGTGATATCGCGCTGGTATTTAGATTATAATGATGGAACTAATTTAGATGTGAATACATCATTTGGGTCGGTTGCACATACTTATACGGTTAGTGCACAAACTTTTTTTAGCCCCTATTTAGTAACTTTTAATTTGTGTGGAACTGATACCATAAAATACAATAGTGCTATTAATGTGTCGCCGAATGACATTGGTGCTTTTGGTGCAGCAATATATCAGCCGGCGGTTTATCAGAATATTTGTACCCCCGATACGAGTAAATTTGTTTTAATGAATGTTGCCGGTGCCAGCTCGGTTATATGGCAGTTTGGAGATGGTACGAGTATGATCGATGTGGGTCCTAATATTAAAACTGCTGTATCCCACTATTATGCGTCCCCTGGCAATTATTCAGTTTATATCAAGGCGATTAGTACTTGTAATTCTTCTATTTTTAAGGATACTACTTTAAAAGTTAATGTATTACCCGTACCATCTGTTTTCTTTACCGCAGCCCCTACGCCCGTGTGCATTGGGGATAGTGTTTATTTAATTAATTCAAGCCAGCAAGGAATAGAAACCGCATGGACTTTTGGCGATGGTACTTCTTCAAGTTTGTTTTCGCCCAATCCTAAAGCTTACAGAGCAACTGGGCAATATACCATTAAATTACTAGGTTCTATATTTTATCCTATTTACGGATCTATTAGTTGTTCTGATACGGTTACGCAGGTTGTCAATGTTTTTCCGGTAAAGCAAGGAAGCATTATCGCGTCAGCTACTACATTTCTATGTGCACCGGCAACGGTACAATTAACCAATAGTAGTAGTTCAATTACACCCATTCGCAATACAATTTGGAAGTTGGGGGTAAATCCTGATGGTGGTCCGCTACTTACAGGCCAATCCATATCTTATACTTATAGTCAACCAGGTGTTTATAAAGTTGTTATGACCGCTACCAACGCCGGCGGGTGTACTTATGCCGATACTGTTTATATAACTGTTAGTAAGCCAACGGGTGTTTTTCAGTATGATAATACACCGGCTTGTAATTCAAAAACGGTTACTTTCTTAGTGCTAAATCCTCAAGGAGTTTCACAAGTTACATTTAATTTAGATGATCCGAGTACCCCCAATCCTACTTTAACCCAACAGCCCTTTATTTATGAACATACTTACCGCTCACCAGGAACTTATAGACCGTCCGTCGTTCTTACTGGGGCATGTAGCGTTACAGAATATGGCGATCCAATCAATGTAGATTATATACAGGGTGGGTTCGTTTCAACATCCGCTTTCTCTTGTGATTCTACGGTTATCAGCTTTACCGATGTTAGCCAACCGCAACCTACAAGTGCATGGGCATGGAATTTTGGTGATGGCGGAACTTCTACATTGCAAAATCCAAAACATGCCTATAAAGCAACCGGTAATTATACGGTGCGTCTAAATGTAACTGGAAGCATTGGCAGTTGCGTGTCTAATGTTTCACAAGTCGTGCCCGTACAATTTAATCCTAGACCATCAGTCCAAATAGGACCTGTTGCTAATCGATGTACCAATCAAAGTATTGTGTTTAACTCGCTAGTGCAAAGTAGTGTGCCCATTATTAGTTATGTATGGTCGTTTTCTGATGGTTATACCCCTACTGAAAGTACCCCTTCTATAACACGAAAATTTTCGCTGAGCGGTAATTATACAGCACAAGTTATTGTTTCTACGCAGGCACCTTGTTATGATACGGCTACGCAAAATATTCTTATATTTACGAGCCCTTTAATTGCTACATCACCCGATGTAATCCTTTGTCAAGGTGAATCGTCTCAAATTGTTTTAACAGTAAATAGTCCTGACCCTACGAGTTATTTGTGGCTACCTGCTACCGGCTTATCCTGTAATACTTGTGAAGACCCTATTGCTACACCACCGCTGACCACAAAGTATAAAGTAGTAGCTACAACCGTCAATGGATGCAGTGTTACCGATAGTATTACAACAACAGTTTTAGAACCATTTGTTATTAGCATATCGGGACAAGATACAATATGCTCGGGTAATTCAACGCAGCTGAGTGCTTATGGCGGTAATACATTTTTGTGGTCGCCACCATCGTGGCTTAGTAATACTAATATTTCTAATCCTATTGCTAACCCACCGACTACAACTACTTACACCGTAACTTCAGTTGTTAATGATGGTACTAAGTCTTGTTTCCCTAAAGATACACAGGTTACTATTGTTGTTGGGATACCTTTAACAATCAGTATTATGCCACCAGCGGGGGGGACGAATGTTTTGTCCGGTAGTAGTCAGACATTTACCGCTACCCAAAAAAATGGCGATCCTGTTACGGCATGGGTTTGGAGCCCAACGGATAATCTATCTTGTACTACTTGTACTACGCCTACAGCAGATATAAAAAGTGATATATGTTATACCGTAAAGGCTACTAGTGATTTAAAATGTTCTCAGACAGCTAATATTTGTTTTTCAACTTCTTGTCCTGAATCATTAATAGGTATTCCTAATGTATTTACACCAGGTGCTAATACGAATAATATTTTTCTTATTAGAGGGCAAGGCTATGTTACCATACAAGATTTTGTAATTTTTTCTAGATGGGGACAGAAGGTTTTTGAGGTATCGAATTGTCCTATTAATGACCCTACTTACGGATGGAATGGAAAATTGCCAAATGGACAGGACGCGTTGATCGGGACTTATGTTTATCAATGTACGGTTGTATGTCAGAATGGGCAAACACGTCAATATAAAGGTAATGTTACATTACTTCGTTAAATATTAGTTAATTAGGTTGATGATATCTTGATTTTTAACTAACTTAACTATGTGAAAAGATTATCTATTGTACTTTTTATTTTGTTTGTTTGCGTGGGCGTTGTTTTTGGGCAGGATTTTACCTTTTCCCAATTTTACCAAACGCCACTATTAAGGAACCCTGCATTGTCAGGTATATTTACAGGAGATATACGTGCTATTGGTGTATTTAGAAATCAGTGGCAATCGGTTACGGTTCCTTTCAAAACAGGAGCAGGTAGTGTAGAAGCAAAATTCCCTATTAAACGCTGGAATGATTGGATCACAATCGGCTTTCAAGCTACTTACGATCGAGCGGGCGATCTTAATTTAAGTCGTACGCAATTGCTACCAGCATTCAATTACCATAAGTCGTTTAGTCGCTATCGTGAAACTTATTTATCTGCAGGCATCATTGGTGGAATTGTATCCAGTACCTTTGACCCCACAAAAGTACGAACCGATATTCAATATCAAAATGGTGGTTCGTACGACCCAAATATTAATCCTAGTCTTGCTGTCATTAATACCGGTAATAATTATTTTGATGTAGGTGTTGGTTTATCTTTCACTTCACTTATTTTTAGAGCTACACATGTCTATATAGGTAGTGCAGTTTATCATATTAATACCCCCAAGATAGCTTTTGATAAATCTAGTGCCAATGCAACCATATTAGGTAGAAAATGGGTAGGTAATATTGGTGTCAATACTAATATTGGTACAAGAAATTCTATCGAGTTTTATTTAGATTATGCTTATCAAAGTGGTAATCAGCAATTATATTTAGGGAGTATTTATAATTTCCACTTTGCTACGGGCAGTAGTTTTTATGATAGTTATGGCTACGCGGGGCGTAGCGGTGAAGGAAATGATAAAACATTTTACTTTGGGTGTTTGTATCGCCTGAATGATGCAATTATTCCTGTTGTAGGTATTAAAGCATTTAATCTGAATTTAGGTGTATCGTATGACATTAATGTATCTAAGTTGGTGCAATCTTCAAAGTATAGAGGTGGCTGGGAACTGACACTCGCTTATATTGTCCGGCTAAAACATCGTGCAGAAATGCTGAGTGAGTTAGCATGTCCTAGATTTTAAAGATACTTTACAATAAGTGATGCTTTTTTGGTAATATTGCATATTTGATAATTCTATATTACTATATCTACTATTCACCCGCCTTTTTTGCCCTTGTACAATGTCTAAAAAAAATATTAAACTAATTTCCATATCAGGTAATATTGGTAGCGGGAAAACCACGCTTACACAAATGTTATCTAAGAAATTAAAATGGAAACCGCATTTTGAAGTTGTTGATACGAACCCTTATTTGTTTGATTTTTATAATGATATGAGTCGTTGGAGCTTTAATTTACAAATATCTTTTTTAAATAGTCGGCTTAATTATCTCCTGGATGTTATTAAAGAATCGGGCACGGTTATTCAGGATCGCACTATTTATGAAGATGCCCTCATTTTTGCTACAAATTTAAAGGATATGGGGCTTATGGATAGTAGAGATTTTCAAAGCTATATGGACATGTTTAATACGGTTGTGCATTTTGTACCTAAACCGGATATTTTAATATATCTCAAGGCATCTATACCAACATTGGTTGGGCAAATTGAAAAAAGAGGGCGCGTATTTGAGGAAAATATTAGAATTGATTATCTTAAAAAGTTAAATGAATTATATAATAATTGGATTCTTAGTTATAAAGAATCTTCGCTCTTAGTTATTGATGTCGATAAAAATAAATTTGAGGAAAATTCTAAAGATTTTGGTGATATCATTACTAAAATCAATAGGCATATAAACGGATTGTTTTAATTCTTGTTGACTCATCTTACTAGTTTATTATGTCGCGTTTAACGCTTGAAGTTTCCATGCCACCGGTGCTCAAAGACCAAGTATCCTATAAAGATGCCTTATTTTTAATAGGCTCTTGTTTTACTGAAAATATGGGGGATAAATTCTTGTACTATAAATGGACTGTTCTCCAAAATCCGCATGGGATTTTATTTAATCCGATGAGTATTATTCATGCCTTAACGGATTGTTTAGAGAATAGACATTATACGGTTCAGGATTTGTTTTACTTTGATGAACTATACCATAGTTGGCAACATCATAGTCGTTTTTCTTGTCCTGTTGCTACTGATAGTGTTCAAGCAATTAATCAATCGATTGGTGATGCACACGCATTTATAAAAAAAGCTAATTGGGTGATTATTACTTTGGGCTCCGCTTTTGTTTATGAGCTCAAGGCACCGTGTCCTTTTTTAAAAAATACGGGTATCGTTGCTAATAATCATAAAGCACCAGATAGCTGGTTTTCTAAGAAGTTGTTAACCGTTCACGATATTACATCATCTTACACGATTTTTATAGAAAAATTGAAGGCGATCAATCCGCATTGTAGAATCTTGTTTAATGTTAGTCCTGTACGCCATTTACGCGAAGGTGCGGTTATGAACAACCTCAGCAAAGGGGTGTTATTTCAAAGCGTCCATCAACTATGTGTACATTATCCGCATGCGTGTTTTTATTTGCCTTCTTATGAGATTATTATGGATGAACTGCGCGATTATCGTTTTTTTAGTGAGGATTTAGTACATCCTAATTATTTGGCTACTAACTATGTTTGGGATAAAATCAGTAATCATTGTTTTGATAAGCCTACACGGGAATATATAAAATTATTGAGCCCCGTGTTGATGGCACAAAATCATAAGCCTTTTAATCCGCATTCAGCTAAACATCAGGCGTTCTTGATAGATCAAAGAAAACAATTGAGGGCATTATTAGCGAAATATCCCGAACTATCACAAAAGATTTAATTTTTTTGGCTCTATGATGAAAAGGGTGGGTAAGGTAGCTCAACTTCATATTGATTACCATTAAGCATATAGCCGAAATGCCCTCAGAGGAATGGCGTTGCAAAACAAGGCGAACGAAGTCCCCATCGAAAATGGGCAGATGCTGATATTTCAAAGAAAGCGAATGGTAGCGATAGGACAATAGTAAGAGAAGAATATCGGTGAGCCACAATTAATTAATCATTAAACATTGATAATTAACCATTAATTAAGCACACCCTTTTCGTCATAGAACCATTTTTTTTTACATCTTTTGAATCGCCTCAAAGAAGTTATCTTTAATGTTTTTAACAAGTGGACTTTTCTGATCATTCATGATTTCTGGGTGCCACTGTACTAAAGAAAGATAAGAGGCAGTTGATGGGTTTATTCGTTCTAAAGATTCCACAACACAGTCGTCAGACATAGCACCAGCAACTAAACCAGCACCAATTTTGTCAACTGATTGATGATGCCTGCTGTTGACCAGCATTCGTTTGGTTTGTGTCAATTTAAAAAGTTGAGAATTAGGATCAATATTAATACCGTGGTATCGATCACTTCTATCAATAAATGCGGCGTGATTAAATTTACCCCAACTTGGCAAGTCGGGTATCAATGTCCCCCCTTTGTAAACATTGTAAATCTGTAGTCCTCTGCAAATACCTAAAATGGGAATATTATTATCCTCTGCAAATTCAATTATTTTGAATTCAAACTCATCTCTTTTAAGGTTAAAAGATTCTTTTTCACAATACTTTATGTATTCAGGGCACTTGTAAAATTTCGGGTGCACATCAGCACCGCCCGTTAGTAGAATGCCATTACATCGTTTCAACTCTTTATTTCTTTTTTCTTTTTCGCTAAGTCGAACGACATCAATTAAACGATTGGGGGCTTGTTTAATCCAATTTGCATAATTAAAATACTTATCACCTTCGCATTCTGTAACGCCAATAACAATTCGTCCCATAATTAAATTGCTTTTAAATAGATTTCTTTAAAATTTTTACGATTAACCGGAATAGGATTGTTGATGTGTGCAAAATCATTTTCAGCCATTTGTGCGAGTATCTCTGTGTGTTCTTGCGTAACACCAATGGATTGTAAGTTTGCAGGAATACCTATTTGTTCATTCAGTTTTTTAATATACTGGATTACTTCTTCACCGTTGCTACTCTTAATATCAAGGGCTTGTGCAATATCTTTAAACTGCGGGGTACAATAGGGTAGATTAAAAGATAAACCATAAGGCAACATAATGCCGTTGGCTAGTCCATGATGAGTATCTAATAAAGAGGATAGGGGGTGAGCTAAAGAGTGTACAACGCCCAATCCTTTTTGAAAGGCGATAGCACCCATCATAGATGCTAAGAGCATGGTGCTTCGTGATTCGATCGTTGGCTTTGTACAACAAAGCAGTAAAGATTGGTGAATCATTTTGATGCCTTGTATAGCAATACCATCACAAATTGGATGGTAGTTTTTTGCTAAGTAGGCTTCTATATTATGTGTGAGCGCATCCATCCCCGTTGCTGCAGTAATATGAGCCGGTATATCCATGGTTAAAGAAGGATCGGCGAAAACAATTTTAGCCATCAGCTTCGGAGCAAACAATATTTTTTTTTCTTTTGTTAGATCATCAGCGATAATAGCACTGCGACCGACTTCACTACCAGTACCAGCAACCGTTGGTATTGCTATAAAATGCGGTACAGCATTGGTAACATAGATACTGCCACCCTTTAAATCATCATACTTAAATAGATCGTCTCGGTGGTTAACGCGTAAAACAATAGCACGGGCAACATCAATAGCGGTGCCACCACCAAAACCGATAACACAATCACTTGACGACTGGTCAAATACATCCGTGCCTTTTAAAACATCAGATTTTATAGGATTCTTATGAATGTCATCAAAAATTACCGCCTTCAACCCTTTTTTTAGTAAGTTGCTCTTGAATTGTGTAAAAACAGGAAGACTGCTCAGATTCTTATCAACTACTAACAAAGGACTATTAAGCTGTTCATTTTTTAGGTAATCGGCCACTTCATTAATTACACCTATACCGAATCTTACTGTCGTAGGAAAGTTAAATTGTGTAATCGAATGCATTCAATATTTTTTTGTAAAGGTAGCATTTTTTCTCTAAAACAAGAAATTTTTTAGGCTCTTTTGATTATCTCCATTGAATCTTCTACGGTACCATAAGGGTTCAAAGCCTTTTGATAAAGGAAAAGGTAGGTTTACCTGTTAATAGGGGTAGTTGTTGCGTATGAAAATATTTAGCTTGTTGTTCCGTCCTGCATTTATTTTTTTGAATAATAATAAAATAAAATATCTTTGGAAAATTATTAATCGAGGTTACTTGTAACCTTATAAAATCAACATCTTATATGTCTAAAAAAAATAAAAGATCAGTATTCAAAGAGTCATTTTTCTTTACACTCGTATTCGCATTTTTTACATACACATCATTATTTGCTCAAAAATCACCGGCGGTTACCATTTATCATAATGAGCATGGTGTTTTTCATGGGACAAACTGGCTAGGTGAAAATGGACTTGTATTAAAATTTGACAACGGTATTTTTTATGAGGTAGCATTTTCTCCGAACAGTGCATCTGGTATTATATACGGGGTAGATAAGAATGTAGATAATAATACCTACAAAGTATTTATTCCCAATGGAAGAGTCATGAATAATGTGGATTGTTTAGATGGATGTGATGCTCTTATTTCTGGGCAATTATACCCCACTCAATCGCCAGCACCTTCGGTATGGTCGCTAATAAAATATAAACCTACTGAAAAACATGAACTTAATGATAAAGTAACTTCCTCTGAATCATCGGCTAATATGACACATAGCGAAAGTCCTATGGCCAATAAGCGAGTTATCAATTCATTTATTTTTTATGATTTACAGCCTATTAATAATCCACAAGAATATGAAATGGCCGGATCATTTCCCACCAACGATGTATCCTTAGTGGGCTCTTTAGGAGAAGACAAATTATCAGTTAAATATGCTGATGGGGAATGGATCATACAAGGAGAATGCAAATGTATTGCAGATAAAAGTCATAATACTAATTTCAATGTAAAAGGTAACTTTAGGAAATATAGTAATGATGGTTATCCTGTTTTAATTTCTGATAACTTAGGCAATTTTCAATTAAATAATAAACCGGGTACAGCAGTATTCTTTAAGAATCCGATTACTAAAAAATGGGAATTAGTTGCTCAGAACGGCGAAAAAGGAACTTGCTTCATCGAGAAATAGGGCTAAATCATTTTTTTGAGGTGCTAAGATGTTTTAGGGGTGGTGTAAAAATATTTTTAGTTTTGTATGGTGATTGTTCTTTTGTCTGAATCACGGATTACACAGATTTTTCCAATTGCCTCAGATTTAGGCTCTATGACGAAATGAGTGGGTAAGTTAGTTACATTTTATATTTGATTACCGTTGAGAATATAGGCAAAACGCCCTCAGAGGAAGGGCGTTGCAAAACAAGGCGAACGAAGTGCCCATCGAAAATGGGCAGATGCGAATATATCAAAGAAAGCGAGTGGTAGCGATGCTAAAATTGTAAAAAAGCAAGCAAGTTATATCCAATCGCTACCACTCGCTTTCTATATATCCGATGCCATTTATTTTCGATAACGAAGTGAGCCGTATTTTTGTAGCCCTTACTCTGCAGGCTTTATTTTTTTTGTTTCTTTCTTTTGTATCAAGACAAAAGAAAGAAAAATAACCTTATA
>JASGCP010000176.1 GCA_030053995.1 Phycisphaerales bacterium | reverse complement strand
ATATCCTCAACGGTAATCAAATATAAAATGTAACTAACTTACTCACTCATTTCGTCATAGAGCCCCAAATAAAAAGAACAAACCCTAAAAAGTAATATAAATCTTTGTACTTTAAAAATTGCCATGCGACTACATCAGTATAATCTGTTTCTTCTCTTTCAGCAAGTAAAAAAACTTGAAACTTAATGTTTGAAAAAGCATTTTAGAAGACGCATTGCGTTCAATATAATAAATAGCATTTTCTAATTCTTTAGAAAACACTTCCAAAGTGCCGATATGGGTTATTTTAGTTAATTTAATTACAAAATCCTTTTCTGCATTAGTTACTTGAATCCCTTTTTCGCCCATAACAATGCAATAGACTGCTTGTTCAATGAGGTTAATAAAATACAACAACAAATATTTCTGCTTCTCACGCCCTAATGCACTAAGCTCCTCGGCAATATTAATTTGACCTACAAGGTCATGGGCAAAAATTTTATTCATCCAGTTTTTAATAATTTCTATCCAAGTGTTATCAACATTTTGTGCTAAAAAAACGGCTTCTCTATAGTTACCATTACTTACCGTTGCAATATTATTAGCCAGTTCAGTTGATAGATCTAATTGTGTATGTAAGGCGGTTGCTATTTCTTTTGTTGTTAATCGTGGTATTTTTATTGTCTGACATCTGCTTAAAATAGTAGGTAATATTAAATCAGTGTTGTTAGCAACTAAAATAAAAATAGTGCCCGCCGGTGGTTCCTCAATAAGTTTTAATAGTTTATTACCTTCCTTACCTAAAAATTCCGGTAACCAAATAATTAAAATTTTATATCCACCTTCAAAGCTTGTTAAATGCAACTTTCTAAATATATCTTTCACTTCTTTAGCCGTAATATTTGCTTGCTGATTCTCGGCACCTATTAATTGAAGCCAATCGTATAGATTACCATAAATTGAATTGGTCAAAAAACTTTTCCATTGTTCCATAAAATCATCACTAACGCTATCTGGTTTTTTATTAATAAAAGGAAAACAAAAGTGCAAGTCGGGGTGACCAAATTTTTTTAATCGTTTATAGGTAGCATTGTCCGCTATTTCATTCGGCAAGGGCAAAGCTGTGTCATGGTGCTCATGGGACACCTTGGGTTCTGAGAACAAATTAGTTGCTTGCTTCTTATGCTTTGGTTGCGACACAACGAGGAGATACTGTGCAAAGGCAACAGCTAGTGCTAAATGACCTGATCCTTCGCTACCATAAAATAACAGAGCATGGCTAACACGCTGATTGACTACCATATCGGTTAACCCGCGCTTGATTTCTTCCTGACCAATAATATCGTTAAAGAGCATAGATTATTTGATAGTATTTGTTTGCTACATGAAAAAAGTATTTGTGTCGCGTTATCGAAAATTACTAATGTTCTATCATATATTACAAAGTATTGATTATTTATTTTTGTTCGTATTGACCTCATGACCATGGGAACCAAGATAGCTCCATTTTCATTAATAAACATTAAAAATCTTCAGCCATTACCTACTGTTTAGATTGTTTGATAAAGACGGACAAATCTTTTGGTAAAGGAATCTCAATATCAATAGGCTTTTGTTCCCATGTAAACGCAATCCTATGGGCATGTAAAGCAAGACGCGATAAAAGAGGGCGTTCTTCTTGATATTTCCCTAATTTGAACTTTTTTTTAAGCGTCGATAACATAATGGGGTCAGGATTACCATATAATGCATCACATAATAAGGGATGACCTAAATATTTACAATGAACGCGTATTTGATGGGTTCGACCAGTAAGTAGATTAAATTTCATCAAAGAGAAATTTCTAAAGTGCTCAATAACCTCGTATTGCGTGCGCGTAACGCTAC
The DNA here is from genome assembly GCA_030053995.1 of Phycisphaerales bacterium. GTDB lineage: Bacteria > Bacteroidota > Bacteroidia > Chitinophagales > Chitinophagaceae > JASGCP01. Next base: position 1,616 of record JASGCP010000176.1, on the reverse strand, counting down.
CACTTGGGTGAACAATCATACGCGTTAATAATTTTTCGTCTTGTTTGATGGGCACATCAATAATACCTGATTTACTTTGGGGCATACCGTAAACAATACCTAAGTATTCCTTAATGATTGTTCGCTCATTAAAAATATTTGATAATCCCCGATGTGCTACCTCAGACTTAGCAAAGATAATGAGACCGCTCGTTTCTTTGTCTAATCGATGGACAACAAAAATAGAACCATATTTTTGCAATAATAAAATTTTTAGCGATGGTTCTTTTCCTAATCTATCAGGAATCGATAACAAACCACTCGGTTTATTAACAACAATAAAATGTTCGTTTTCAAAAACAATATCTAATTTCAAATGACTATTCGTATTTTTATATATTAAGTTACCCTACATTAATCCTACCGGTATTGTGCTTAGGTCAGATGGCTTATACTTTTATAGAACAAGAAACAAATAATTCGTAACAAGCAAATACCAACGCAAATATACATCTTTGAAAGCATATTAAAGGGGCATTTAAAAACACCTAATCAAACAAAAAAAAATAAGTAGCAAGTCAGACCGCATGCACCCTATTCTTTAAAGATTTCAAAAATAAAATATTAATTGCACATCAATAAAACAACAATTTTCAAATACTCATTAAACGATTTTCTAATGAAGGATACTATATTATGGACACTCTGCTTATTTTTTTCTTCTCCAATGTTTGCAGAACGTTTAGATACAACAGCTATCAAAGTTTTAATTATTATTGCCCATCCCGATGATGAAACGATTTGTGCTGGTACCATTTATAAACTAACCCACGATTATAAAGCAACAATCGATTTAGTATGTATTACGAATGGGGAAGCGGGGTATAAATATTCCACTTTGGGTAATGAATATTATGGCCTTGAATTAACAAATTCAGAAATTGGCAGACAATATTTACCAACTATTCGGAAGCAAGAGTTATTAAATGCTGGTAAAATATTAAGTATCCGCAACTTTTTTTTCTTAGACCAAATAGATGATAAGTTCAGCTTAAATCCAAAATGTGCACTTGATACAGCGTGGAATATTCCCCTGATACAAGCACAATTAAGTAACATTATGAACCGCGAAACATACAATTTTGTTTTTTGTTTATTGCCAACCCCTAATACCCATGGGCAACATAAAGCGGCAACCATCATGGCTTTGCAAGCAATAAAAAACTTAAACAACAATAATAAGCCAATTATTTTAGGGGTAGATGTTCGAAACGACAATGATACCACCAATCAAAATTTCATCATGTTAGAAAATTATCCTGAAACAAAATTAAAAGAAAATGTGCCTCTTTTTCAATTCGACAGAAATCAAAAATTTGGCTTCAAAGATTTGTTAGATTATCACATAATTGTTAACTGGGAAATTGCCGAACACAAATCACAAGGACTGTTACAATTAGACGCATGCCGTGGTGATCAAGAGACATTTCGCTATTTTGATATTAATTCCCTCTCAGGTATAGAAAAAACAAAAAAATTATTCCACTTGCTATCAATTAACCATTACCCTTTACTAAAATATTAGGCTCTATGACGAAAAGGGTGGGTAAAATGTTAGAAGTTTGATGACTTTAAAA
>JASGCP010000046.1 GCA_030053995.1 Phycisphaerales bacterium | reverse complement strand
AATTTTAACTAATTGACAATCAATTAATTAAAATTATTTAAGGGACGACTACATAAAGTTGAATATTCAAAGTATTCCCTACTTGCAACTGACTATCATTAACTTTATCGCCCCAAATAGCAACACATATTTTTTTAGGGTATTTATCATCAGTTTCAACAATGATGTCTTGTTTTTTCCATGCTCCATTTTTACCGGTACCTGTTTGCATGGGTAGTACTTGAATGAGTTTTGCAGTGAGTTGCATAAGGGTTAGAGTTTATTGATAATATTTGTAATTGAATTTGTCCATTTTACAATATCTTCTGCTCCGAGTTTATTTAATTTATTTCTTTGAAAACTATCAGAATGCATAAAATCATTTCGAGCATCCGACAATGCAATTAAGTTTAATAATATTGAGGTATCTTTCAATTCTAATTTCTTTACTGCAAGATTGATGATTTTGTTTGAGGTAGACCTTACCGAATCTAATTTAATTTTTATTTGTTCGTTTGATTTTGTTGACTTATTGAAGCGGTTTAGTTTGTCAGTGGGGCGTTTCCATGATTTTGATTTTTTATCAAAAAAATCGACTTTTTCACCATTATAGAATATGGGATACTCATCTCTTGAAACTTTCTTGTAAAATATTTCATTTAAGTACTCAAGAATTTTATGTAGCATTATCATAGCCATGTTAAATCGGCTATAATTAGTTGTCTTTAGAATTTCAAACATCGCATTTAATTCCGCTAATAAAAGATTTTGATACTTGATGCCATCTGTCTGCCTTTGCATGTCTTTATCGAAATACTTTGTTAAAGGATTTTTGTGAAATTTTACTTTTATTGTATCAGACAACATCCATATTTCCTTAAGATACCCATACGATATACATTTTGTTATTTGTTTGCTTAAAGACTGTAACATTTCAGTCGAAGATTCATTTTTTAAAATCATTTCTGGTGATTCTTTCAATATAAATCCTTCAGCACCAGATGACTGTAATTCTAATAAATTCCATACTTTATTAGATGCTGTGAATATTATAACCTGTGTTCCGGGATTTATTTTTTTAATTATTTTTAGAACTTCTATGCCTGTTAAATCTTTCGGTTGTACAGTATTTGAAAAATCAGAGTCAGCTAATCTTAAATCCAATAAAACCACATCGGGGTTTGAAGTTTTTATTTGCGCTTCACATTCCTTTAAAATAGCTTCATTAGAATTATGCTCAAAGTCATATTTCAAGGTCTCTAATGTAACACCATGCGATAACGAAACAAACTTTTCTAAAACTATATCCCAACCTTTACGCCATTCATCATCAATATATAATATTTTACCTTTGCCATCTATTTTAAAATTTGCTGTATTAGTTTCACTTTGAATGGGATATTTTGTTTGTAAGAATTTGTAATACAAAAAACTTTCAATATTATTTTTCACCTTTCTAATTGATGAGCTTTCTGAAATACCAAGTGTTTTAGCCCATCTTAAAATACTCCACTCATTTGCAGTTGAATGATGTGATTCATAGTTAGCTGGTGGTTTGATACTAATAGTGTTTAGAAAAGAATTGTGATCGTCATTTAATGCTTTAATTGTGCCATTAGCAAACGCACGCTCTATTTTTTCATACTCATCAATTTGTTCTTTCATAAGATACACACCGCTTGTAAATAAAATTGTCGGCTCGGGGCAAGTAAGTCCCAAAAATTGAAAACTTTCTTCAGCAATAAAAACGATTGGTATATTATTTGTTTTTTGTCCCAAAGATTTGGTTAATCGAATATGGTACGCTAATCTTAATCCAAGATATTCTAAATAGTTGTTAGATAATGACGCTTTTATAAAAACAATATCACTTTTTTGTAATTTGCTCTTGAGGCTGTCCGCACCCTCTTCATTTAATTTTTCGTCAATATAAAAATCAACATCTTTATCAGCATCAACATCAAAGACGAATTGATTTGGTAAAGCGAACCGTTCAATGCTGCTAAATGAAGTATTATTACTATGTATTAGAAGTTTGTTCATATAGTTTCATATATAAGTTGATCAATTATTTCTTTTACCTTCCGTATCTGCTCGGCATTAATTGATGCAAAGTCGTTGTCGAACGGAACATCTTTTGTTTTTGCAGTAATTTCGGACTTAATCAGTGAATTTACTTTTAGGTCTTTAACTCGTTTTATTAGAATTTCTGATTTTGTGTTTTGTGCTACGGCAATATGGTTTCTAATATCTAATAGTAAAGATAATTTCCATCTTTTCCCAAACTGAAGGATTAGTAAATTAACAGCCTTTGATTGCTCACAATTTTCAAGAAACAATGTAAGGTTTGATGAATAGAAATCTTTTGCATTTATTTGTAAAAATGGGTAATCGGTATCTTTAAAAACATTCGAACTAATACCACCTGAAAAAAAGATTAAAGGTTTCTTCTTTAATTTACAGTATCCCTTAATAGTATCAATGATTTCAATCGATAAAGCAGAACGATGTAAAGCTATGCAGTCATATTCTTTTAATACATCCGTAGTACCTTTGCTTAATGCAAGCGTAAGCGTGTCAAAATCTGCTCCTGTAATAATAGATACAGTTTTAGAGCTTTGTAAAAAATCTAAGTCAGCAGCATAACGCTCCATACGACTTTTTCTATCCTCTATTAATGCAATTTTCATTTTTTATTTGTAAAATGTTAATATATGCTTAAACCCTTCTGTACTTTCAATTTTTTCGTGTGCTGGTATTCCTTGGTCTGATGTCAAGTAATTAATTCTGTAAAATCCTTCTTTAAATTTTGATTCAATACTCCAATCACAAAGGTTCTTTAAATAATTTTTAATATCACCAAAATCCCCGGTTTTTAAATTCAGCTTTTCATCGTCAATTGACAAACCTATTTTATAAGAATTTTTATGGAGAATATTAAGTACAATTCTATCGTTACTACTATTATCAGATACAAAATATTCAACTTCAGGATGTTGCGAATAGCTTTTGATGCCGTCAAAAATTTTGTCCAATGCTTTACTAAGCCATTGAACATCTGTATAAAATGATTTGTTTTCTAAATTATGTATTCTTGGTGGAGCAAAACTTATTAATTTATTATCATGTTTTTCAAGAATCAGGTTTAACAAAGCAGAATGCTCATCTCTGATTTCAATTTCATTTTTGAAAATATCAATCACCTGTTTAAATTTTTGTATTGTTTTACCGGCTATTTGCACCTGAAATTTTGCAGGTACAATAAAATCTTCAGGCATTAAATCAATATGTGTATTACAAGCCGTTAAAAGTTCTGGGGAGCTCCAGCCAAATTTTATGCGGTTAATTCCCCAACCATCTTTATTAATTGCCATATTGAAAAGAAAGCCATAAATTTTCGCATTTAATTTCGGGGATAGTTCTTTTAGCTTAAATTTAAAGTTATTGTATTCGCCTTGTGCTTGTCTCAAAAAATTAGATAAGTCCTTAAATTTACCTTTATCTCGTCCCACATCCCAGCTATGTGTTGCATATTTTAATGTGCTATCATTTAAGGAGAAATTTTTTAATAGAGTCATTAATTCTTTAGGGGTATGTTGTATTGGTAAAACTAAATCATCTGTTTTATTTGTTTCAAATCGGTTACTCTTTCTATCATTATCTACTAATTTTTGATATGGTAGATTGATGCTCTCATTAATAACTATTTTTCTTTTCAACTTGCTTTGTCCTTTATCAAGGGGCGTAATATTTATTCTAATTTGTTTTTTAGTCCCTTCTAAACCAACTGTCAAATTAGGGCTATTTAAAGAAATTATATTCGTTTTGAGGACTTCATTTTTTTTGTTGATTGCAATTAATTTATCAAACCGCCTCCGTAACTTCAAATACAATTCATTATCCTTGCCCTTTACCATTTGCAAGTAATTCAGTTTGCCGTATATAACGCCGAGCATATCGGGTTTGTTATTTTTAACATGACCTTTATCTGCTACATATTGCTTTAAAAAAAAACTTGCTGCTCTTTCGTAGCCGTAGCGTTCCCAGTAATACAGCCACATCCGCAATTGTTTTATGTATCGCTGCTGCACATTTACTTTTTCATGCACTAATAAGCCGGTTACTTCTTTGCGGTAGCCGTCTTTTTGCAAACGGGTTTTACTTTCTTTTATGTGAAAATTCTGCTCAGATATTATTCTGTGTAATTCATTCAAAAAATCGCTATTGGGTTGATACACATTGTGCATTGAACTAAACGAAATGTCATCGGCATATCTACTATATTTAACCCCGAATCGTTTGGCAACACCCGTTAATAAATAGTCGAGTTTCTGACAAACAATGTTGGTAATAATCGGCGAAGTAGGTGCCCCTTGTGGCAGTACATTTCTTTTTACTTTTTCCCATTCACCACTTTTATTTTTTCGCTCAACTTCCATTTCAGTACAGCATAAGGATGCAATTACATGAGCAATATCTAAACGGCGACAATGATTGACTTTCTTTAATAGCCATATTTGTTCATCAAATACCGCTATGTTCTTATGTTGGGGTTCTATATAGTAATTGTTGATGAGGTTAAACGGTTTCAGCTGTAAGCATTTCCATACCCTTGCCTGATCAATAGAGGGAAAGAAATCTTTTAGGTCTATATTATAAACATATCGGCTACCAACATGCAATTGGGCGTTGTCGATTATTGAGCGATTCAGTACAAATCCCATAGCGGCTTTGTGTGGCTCAAAAACATGTTGCAACACAAAACTTAAAGTTCTTTGCAAGGCTTTTAGTCCTTTCACCGGTGCATGAATAGAGCGGTCGGCACCCGACTTTTTCTTGATGGTAAAGGTAGTATATCGTTCTGTTGCGAGCTTAGGATTGGCATACCATGTTAACTGTTTTAATTCAAAGGGAATGTAGTGATCACCATAAACTAAAGGCTTGGCTTTGTTTAATACGGCAAGCAAATCTTTTACGGACTGCATTTTTTGAAAGTCCGTTTTAATGTCTGTAATAAGTTTTTCTTCCTGTTTCATAAATTCTAAACAAGTACTTTAACTGTAAAGTTCAATGAAGCTACTGCGTTATTCTTTGTATATGGGCATTATAGTATTATATAATTTAGCTATTATCTAATCTAATTTCTTGCTTAATTGCTAATTTACAATTCATAACCAAGAAACATTCATTCCGGACTTCCGGAACAACCAACCGATCTGAAACCTTACGATTTCCAGTTGGCATAATCAATATTGTGCAGTAGCTTTCAAAGAACAGAGAGTACAAAGTTATAAAACAACTGTGCAGTGTAAGTGCACAAAACAAATATTTTTCAATTAAATTTGTGTTTTCTAAGGCACGGCTGTAATTATAAAAAGGCAAATATAAATTATAAATTGGCGGCGTGTCTGCATACCACTAAGTTTACAATAATATGGCGATCAATAAAAATGCCCTTGTACGATATAAAGTACTCGATAACTGTTTTAGAAATCCGGGTAAAAAATATTTTATAGATGACCTAATTAGTGCCTGTGACCGAGCTTTATTGGAAATCGACTCCGAATCAAATGGCATTAGCCGAAGGCAGATATTTGAAGATATTGCTTTTATGGAAAGCAAGGCGGGCTGGCGTATTGAACTCAATAAACTGCGGGATGGTAAAAAAGTTTATTACCGATATGTCGATACGAATTTTTCTATCAATAATATGCCTTTGAACGAGGTTGAAATTAATCACCTTAAAACCGCCCTCCATATCATTGCACAGTTTAAGGGAATGCCACAGTTTGAATGGATCAACGAGCTGGCACCTAAATTGCAACAAGGTATAAGTACCCATGCCTTATCAGCACCAATTATGGATTTTGATAATAATCAATATTTGAAGGGGATTGAGCACCTGGGGACTTTATACAATGCTATTTTTTATAGAAAGGTGTTGCAAATTAGCTATCAGCCATTTGACAATGATAAGCCTTTTGCGGTTGTGCTTCATCCTTATTTTTTAAAGCAATATAATAATCGTTGGTTTTTGTTTGGCTATAATGCTGACAAGAAAAAGTATGATTGGAATATGGCGATTGACCGCATCGTTGCTATTAAGGAGACATCAATAAAGTATGTGTTGAATGATACAATAGACTGGTTGGAATATTTTGAGGATATTATTGGCGTAACGAAACCGCTTGATGCTCAACCCGAAAAAGTAGTTTTGCATTTTAAAGGTAAAACGGGAAATTATATGGAGACCAAACCCATCCACGGTTCGCAAAAATCACAGTGGATTAATGATAATACACTGGTTGTAAATCTCTTTATTATTATTAACTACGAATTTGAAAGATTAATTTTATCCTATGCTGATACTGTTAGCGTTGCACAACCCGTACACCTTGCTAAGACTATTAAAAATAAGTTGCACGAGGCATTGAAGGCATACAAATAATGTTTATAAATTACCCCCAAGAAAAAAAGACCCTATTTTAAAAATTGTTGAACTACCTTCGATTAATAAACTTGTCAAATCATGAACATTTCTTGTTACTTCAGAATACTCTTGGTTCCTTTATCATGCTTTTTATTGTGTTGTAAAAAATCAAATTTCCCTACACCATTACCAACTGATGCTTACACGGTATATGGTATAGCCGATAAAATTGTGTATAAAAAGAAAAGTACGGATAATAGTTGGACTGCTTACCAGTTTGATCGTTATACTGATATAAATGATATTTTCTTTGTTAACCAAAATGTAGGATATCTGGCTTGTGCAATCGGCAGAATTTATAAAACAATAGACGGTGGCAATACATGGCAATTATCGAATACCAATGTTTCCGTGAACGATGTATTGAGTAGTGTTTATTTGATTGGTGATACTGGTTTTATAGGTGGGGTTGATGGTACTGGTGCTATCCCTGCTCTTTATAGTACCATTGACGGTGGACAATCTTGGATAAGCATAAAGGATCAACTGCCCATAATTATGAATTTTTATAATATCGCATCTATATTTATGGTGAATGATACAGTTGCCTATTTTGCCGGTAATAACGGTGCTTACAGAACAATTGACGGAACAACCAGCATAAACTATTTAGGTAGTACAAATGGCTACAATATTAAAAGGATATATTTTTATAACCAAGATCAAGGTTATATGCTCGACAATCTACAAGGAATTTATAAAACATTAGACGGTGGTGGTTCTATTTTACCAGAAACAATGCATATCCCTAGGAGACAAACGATTTATGACTTTTTTCTACCAACTATTGATAGCGGTTATTGTTTATCATTCGCTGATGATACTACATTTCTGTATAAAGGACTTGCTACCAGCGTTGGTACTGATATAGCTTGGAAGGCTATTTATAAATTACCGAATCTTGCCATGTTATCCATTTATTTCACTGACAAGGGGGTAGGCTATATGTCGGGCGAAAGTATATACAAAACTACTGATGGAGGCCTTACTTGAAAGGCAGACACCATTGGACTTAATTTACCCCCTGATGTTGGCGTTAGTAAAATCATTATCGTAAAAAATTAAAGTTAATTAGCTTTGTATAGGCAATTATATACGATAAAAAATAAATAGTCAATACATGGTAGCTTCAAAAACTATGTTTAAGATCGCCGGCGTTTTGCAACACTACGATTGGGGTGGGACTACTTTTTTAACCCAATTGCTACAATTACAACCAGAACAAATACCTATTAAAAATGCAGAATATTGGGTTGGTGCACATCCCAAAGGACCATCGATACTATTAAATAGCAACTGTTTAGGAGCAGAAGCTAATTTATATGAACTTATTAAAGCAAATCCGCAAGGCTATCTTAATGCATATGTTGCAAAAAAGTTTAATAACACACTACCCTATTTATTTAAAATCCTTGATGTACAACAAACTTTATCGATTCAGGTACATCCTACTAAAGAACAAGCACAAGTTTGTTTTATGCGAGAAAATAATTTGGGTATGCCACTTGATGCACCCGATAGGCAATTTAAAGACAACAATCATAAACCCGAGTTAATGATTGCCTTGAGCGATTTTTGGCTATTGCATGGTTTTAAACCGCCTCGTGAATTAATGGCAACACTGCATTACTATCAACATTTTCACAACTTATTATGTCATTTTGCACATGAAGATTATGAAGCATTTTATAGGTACATTATGGGTATGCCCCAGCCTATGGTTAATGCACATTTGATACCTTTATTACAAGAAGAAAGAGTAAAAAAACAAAATGGGACCTTAACAAAGAATGATCCAGGCTGGTGGAGCACAAAATTCTATGAGGGTAAAGAATTGATATCTATTGATAGGGGGATTTTTTCTATATATTTTTTCAACTTAGTTTATGCACAACCGGGGGAAGCGATTTTTCAAAAAGCAGGTTTGCCACATGCTTATTTAGAAGGACAAAATATTGAAATTATGGCGAATAGCGATAATGTATTACGCGGTGGCTTAACCTCTAAAAAAATAGACATCGACCTGCTTCTTCAACATATTGCCTTTGTTCCTACCAATCCCCAAAAATATAGACCGCCAAAACCTGAACCGGATGTTATAAATTACCCCGTTCCTATCGATGATTTTGCAATTTCAAAAATTAATCTATCTACACAAAAATCATTGTCTGCCTGCACTTTTTCATTAGAAATTCTATTCTGTTACCAAGGTGCTACAACACTTATGTCAGACAACAATAAACAGGATTATTTATCATTACAGGCGGGGGAATTTGCTATGATATTACCCAATAGTAATTATCATATTGTTGCCCAACAAGATGCAATTTGTTTTAAGGCTTATGTGCCACGACCAATTAATTAGTTATAAACACAAGGCTATTTATTATTTTGTAAAGCAAAATAGGAGGGCACTTTTTCAAACAGTACCGCATATTTTGAAATCGATCTCAAGTATTATGATTATTTTTAGTACCTTCGCACTAATAAATAATGACCTTATTATTAAGCGAGTTTCAATATTTCCATGAACACTTATCAGCGACGAAACAGACCGAAGTATATTTATACCATTGTTGGCGTTGCCGTTGTACAAATTATTATTGGTATAATGGGCTGGTTTTATATGGATGTTGTTAAAATAAGCACAATTTTTAAAGAAGAAGTGCGCATAAGTGCTTATTTAAATACAACCACCCCTGATTCAATTAAGTATATACAAAATTATATTAGCAGTTTTAGTGCCGTTAAGAAAACCGAGTTCATTAGTAAAGACCAAGCTAAAGAAATTTGGAATAAAGAAAATAATGAAGATTGGTCGAAAGTCTTAGATTACAACCCCTTACCTGAAAGTATAGACTTTTATATGCGTTCGTCATCGTTTTCAAAAGATAGTATTATGTTTATTGCCCATGCAATACAACAAAAATTCCCAACACAGATTGCGGCTATTGTTTACCCACCTATTTTGATAACTAATTTAAAAGAAGCCTCTGATAAAATTGGTCTCATATTTATTTTGATGTCGCTTATATTGATCTTGATATCAGTAGTCAGTATCGATAATACAATTAAATTAGCCGTTTTTAGCAATAGATTCTTAATTAAAACAATGCAATTAGTCGGTGCTAAACCGTTTTTTATCATGCAACCCATTATCTATCGCTCTGTTATCAACGGTATTATAAGCTCTATCATTTCGATTATTGGATTATTGTTTATGTTTCAAAGTGCTAACTTTTTTTTCCCACCACTTCGAATTGTTAATAGTATTCCAAACCAAATTATTATTTTCGCGGTAGTTTTTTTATTAGGTCTCTGTCTTTGTCTTTTTAGTACAATCATCAGTGTTTCTAAATATTTGAATTCTAAAATCGAAGAACTTTATTAATTTTTAAAAATATGAACAGTAATCATCAAGAAAATAAACATTTTAAATTTTTCTTTCATAAAGAGAACATCATCTGGATGCTGATCGGATTATTAGTTATCGCTATGGGACTTATTTTAATGTCGGGCGGACGGAATACAAACCCCAATGTATGGGATGTAAATCTGGTTTATTCATCAATGCGCATTACTGTTGCTCCTATATTAATAATTTTAGGATTCCTCATCGAAATATTTGCTATCCTCAAAAAATCTAAGGCTGAATAATTTTTATAAATCTCTTATCTACAATAATAACAAGCATGACTGACCTATTCTTTTGCTGTTGTTTTTTTGATAAGCTGTTAAATTCATCACCGAGAATAACTTTATAAGCAGGTTTTAAAGACCTATTTTATTATTAATTATTTATGTCTCATCGAACGGCACACTATATGACTTCATATTTGATAATACTTTTAGTAGGATTATCATCTTTAGCAGTAGCCCAAAAGACTTATTTAAAATTCCAAGGTCGGGACCGAGAGTTTATTGTGCATGTGCCGAAATCATATAATAAAAAATCTGACAATCCCATCCCTTTGGTTATTTGTTTACACAATAATAATTCAAATGATGAGCGCATAGCGTATTATTCAAACTTAGATGTTACTGCTAACGCCAATAATTTTTTCGTTGTTTATCCTAAATCTTTGGAAAGTGTATGGCCTAATAATGATGAATTAAAAATACAATCAGAAGTAAATTATTTGCTTACGGTTATTCAACAGGTTCGTGCTAAATATCATATCGATAGCACGCACATATACTGCGTTGGATATGAAGGGGGCGGTTGCTTTTCATATTTATTTAGTTCTTTGTGCCCTAATAAAATAGCTGGACTTTCTGTTATTGACGCACGAATGGATGAAAATACTTATTTTAGACTGCTTAAAGTAAAAGAACGAATACCACCGCTAATAGCATTTTTAGGAACGAAAGATCCCTTTTTAAATGCAGTAGCAAATAATTATGTATCAGCAAATGATGGATTTAAACTTTGGACATTAAAAATGGGCGGTGATACACTAAATCCAACATCTGAAGAAGTCCCTTTATCAGGTAAGGAGCCCTGTACGGTCCAAAAAATAGAATTTACAAATACAGCACACAAAATACAAACGGTGTTGTACCAAATTGAAGGCGGCGGAAGAGCTTGGCCAGGGGCTAAACTTGATATTGACTTTTTAAATTCATTACATCACGGTGCATTCGGATATTTTTGCAAATCACTTAACGCAAACCAACTGATATGGGATTTTTTTAGTAGTAAAAATCCCTCGTTAAGTGAATAGTCTTTTAGTACAGCCTACTGTACGCCCATATTTTAAAAGGGTACTTGGTGCCATGTTATTATAATTTTAAAAAAATATTGATATAACCTTTAATTGACTCATGTGCATTTTACTATTAATTGCATGAAATAATAAATCGTGTAAATTAAATTCTTGTAAATTATGAGCATGAAAAAAAATATAAAATTGCAGGAATATTGTATAATAATTAAATAAAATATCCTTATCTTTGGGCAATAAAAAAACAAAAATTTATGAATAAAGCTCAATTGGTTGAACACATGGTAAAGGATGTTAATCTTGATTCTTTTGGTAAAAAAGAAGCTAACGCATCATTAGAAGCATTCATCGGTGCGGTTGCTAAAGTTTTAAAAAAAGGCGATAAGTTGACATTAATTGGTTTTGGTACTTTCTCTGTTAGTAAGAGAAAAGCTAGAAAAGGACGCAATCCTCAAACAGGTGCGGTTATTCAAATCAAAGCTAAAAAAGTAGCTAAATTCAAAGCAGGTAAGGATTTGAATTCTAAACTTTAAAACCTCGTTTTATAAAAACAATCTATCAATCAGAAGAATATTATTTCAATTGATAGATTGTTATTTTTTTATTATATCCACATTGTAACAATTAAGAACTATGGGCAAGGGTGACAAAAAAACTGCAAAAGGCAAAAGATTTAAAGGCTCTTTTGGCAATTCTAGAACCTCCGCTACAAAAAAACATAAAAGAGTAGCAAAACCAGAATAAATGATTCATTAGTTGATCATGTCCTAATCACTTATTAATTATCCAAAATTAATAACACGGATATTCATCGTGTTGTCCACTCACCACGATCTAAACTTCGATAATGTATCGCTTCTGCAACATGTTCTGTTTTAATCGATTCTTGACCGGATAAGTCCGCAATCGTCCGGCATACTTTTAAAATTCGATCGTAGGCTCGTGCTGATAAATTTAATCGCTCCATAGATTTCTTTAGCAAAAGTTCACTTGCATTATCCAAAACACAAAATTTTTTTAACAATCTTGTATTGATATGTGCATTAGCATAAATGCCTTTGTTGTTTTTATATCGATCTACCTGTATTTTTCGAGCCTGAATAACCCGTTCACGAATAATTAGAGAACTTTCACCATTAGGCGTTGCATGCAATTCTGAAAAAGATACCGGTACCACTTCTACATGTAAATCTATTCTATCTAATAAAGGACCTGAAATTTTATTAATGTATTTTTGTACAGCACCAACCGGACAAGTACATTCTTTTTCTGGATGATTATAGTAGCCACAAGGACAAGGATTCATCGATGCAATAAGCATAAAATTAGCCGGAAAATCAATAGCCGTTTTTGCACGACTAATTGTTACTCTTCGCTCCTCCATAGGCTGGCGCATAACCTCGAGTACCGCTCTTTTAAATTCAGGTAACTCATCTAAAAATAAAACCCCATTGTGTGCTAACGATATTTCACCGGGTTGTGGCATGCCACCTCCGCCTACCAACGCAACATCTGATATGGTGTGATGCGGACTCCTAAACGGTCGTTTATTAATAATTGTAATAGGTGATACTAATTTGCCGGCAACACTATGAATTTTTGTTGTCTCAATGGCTTCATCTAATCCTATTGGGGGCAAAATCGATGGTAATCTCTTAGCGAGCATCGTTTTGCCTGCACCAGGGGGACCTATTAAAATAGCATTATGACTACCCGCCGCAGCTATCTCTAAAGCCCTTTTAATATTCTGTTGCCCACTTACATCTTTAAAGTCGTACTCGAAATCGTATTGATTCGCCTGCAAAAAATGTTCTGAATTATTAATAACCGGTGTGAAATTTGAAGGATTCCTAAAAAAATCAACCAAAATTGTTAATTTATCAATCCCATAAACATTAATGCCCTGAACCATCGATGCTTCCTGGGTATTAATATTGGGTATGAGTAACCCTTTAAATTTTTCTTTCTTAGCTTGAATAGCCATTGGCAAAACACCACGAATTGAATTAACCCTGCCGTTTAAACTTAGTTCGCCCATAATGACATAATCGCACAATATTTGCGGATTGTCTATTTGCCCTGAAGCCGCTAAAATACCAATAGCAATCGGCAAATCAAATGCAGAACCATATTTTTTAATATCGGCCGGTGCCATATTGATTGTAATCTTTGTTCTAGGCATTGTGTAATTGTTTGTTTTGATCGCACATTCTATGCGCTGCAGACTTTCTTTAACCGCACTGTCCGGTAAACCAACAATAAAGTAATGTTGACCGTTACTAACATCTACTTCAATAGTAATCGTAATTGCATCAACCCCATAAACAGCACTGCCGTAGGTAGTTACTAACATAAAAAGTCAATTTTAGTTTGAATGAGTGATAATCGAATAGTTTAAATCTTACAGTTGTGTTGAAGCATTAAGTTAGATTTGGATCAAAGAATACTAAGACAAAGTTAAGTAGTTTTTGCTTTGTTGTGCAAAAATATTTTGACCCGCAAAGCTTGTTTCTATTTTTAGTTGTCAAGCCCTTTGTTAAGTCACCAATATGAAAAATACATTTGTAGAATCTTGCATAAAGTATTCCTGTAAAATTTGTATAAAATTAATTGTTACATTTGTGCTTACTGTGGGACATTATTTTTTAATAATGTGATCCTTGAATAAAAAAGATAATCCCTATTTAGTATAAAAATAATGACATGCAAGGTATCTATTTTATAGCATTTATTAAAGGCATTATAATCGCCATTATTTTAGCTTTTTCTATAGGACCAGTCGTTATTTCATTACTCAGGTATAGTGTAAACTATGGTAAGAAGGGTGGCTTTTTTTTTATAATAGGGGTTAACGCAAGTGACTTAACATGGGTGGTTTTGAGTCAGGTGTTCTATGGCTCAATTCAGAGTCTTTTACTATACAAGCGTACGATCGGTATTATTTGTAGTGTTTTACTCATTGGGGTTGGATTATATTTTATATTCAAGCATAAGTCATTGGTTCGAGAACCATTAGCTACACTTGATGATCAAATGAAAATTGGTAAGTTTAAGTATTTGCAATTATTTATTGCGGGCTATTTAATGAATCTTTTAAATCCCGCTGTTATTGGAATATGGGTTGTGTTATCATCTTCGTTGATTAGCTACTCTTTAACTTATCGACTTATTGCTTTAGGTACCTGCATCGTCAGCAATGCAATATTTGATACGACTAAGGTTATTCTATCGCAAAAATTATCGAAAAAAATGACCGATAAAAACATAAGACTTTTAAATCTACTAGCTGGTGTCGGCATTGTGTTTTTTGGATTGCTACTTATCCTTGCTAGCTGGATAAAAAAGTAGTGTTAACCTTTTCTTATTTTATTTGTTTAAACTAATGTATCAGTTTCATTTAATTAAAATAAAACTAGGGAAATAATGAGATTGGGTTCTAACCTGTCAAGTATTGAAATAAAGTATGTTACGGGGAGGGGGGACGGTGTATTTATGGAGGATGTTGTATTAAATCATCGTTATGGATGTTTAGATGGTGTAACTTCGTTATAGAGCCACAATTAATCATCAAACATTAACCGTTTAACATTAATTATGCCCATTAATTAGTCACAGAATCTAATAGGGTTTTTGGTTTATTTAATTAGCTCTATGACGAAATGAGTGGGTAAGTTAGTTACATTTTATATTTGATTACCATTGAGGATATAGGCAAAACGCCCTCAGAGGAAGGGGGGGCAAAACAAGGCGAACGAAGTGTCCATCAAAAATGGGCAGAGGCGAATATATCAAAGAAAGCGAGTGGTAGCGAGGCTAAAATTGTAAAGAAGCAGGTAAGTAAAATCTAATCGCTACCAATCGCTTTCTATATATCCGATGCCATTCATTTT
>JASGCP010000175.1 GCA_030053995.1 Phycisphaerales bacterium | reverse complement strand
AAAGCACTATTATTATATCCTGCTAATTGATGCTGCCAATAATTCAATTCCTTATCCCATCGTGTGCCGTCTAAAAAATGTCGTTGCCACAAAGCATAATCCTTGTACTGCAATCTATCCACAAATACTAACGGTTCATTATACAGCAATAACTGATAAGCTCTTTGTATATCTTTTTGCAATATACCAACAGACCAGCCGTCAAAAGCAATATGATGAATTACAATCACCAATAGTGTTTTGCCCGTCTTCTTTTTTGAATTAAAAAACTTTATTTGTATTGGAATTTCCTGATCTAATTGAAAATTATACTTTACCAGTGCTAATACTTGCTTTTTCAAATCCTGTTGCGTTGTATAATATTCTTCTTGTATTAAATCCTTGCCTACTTCCCTAACAACTTGATAAGTCAAACCCTCATTATTCTGTTCAATCACCGTTCGCAATATCTCATGCTGCTTCACAACAAAAAGCAAAGCATCGCTCAACTTATTAATATCAACACTATTGTCAAGTTCCCATACCATTGGAATATTATACACCGCACTATTTGCCTTATCGTACTGATAAATAAACCATAATCTATTCTGTGCATAAGATAAAATCTGATCTTCTACTTTATTAAAGGATTGTTGCACTACAGCAATTTGTTCTGTATTTCCATCCGACAAATAATTCGCCAACTGACGAATCGTATTCCTTTCAAAAATCATTCGGACAGAAATAGAAGTTTGAAATTCCTTATTGATTTCATTCATCAAACGAATACTCATAATGCTATTACCACCCAATCTAAAAAATGACTGTGTTACACTTAACTCTGATTCAGGAATATTTAATAATCGAGAGCATATTCCCAATAATTTTTCTTCCGTAGGATTCTTTGGTAGCTCTATAATTTCAGTCCCAAAATTAATATCCAAATGCAACAACGCTTTTCTATCTAATTTACCATTCACGGTTAAAGGCAACTTATCCAACTGCACGAAAGCCGTAGGTACCATGTGATCTGGTAATGCACGAGTCAAATAACTTCTTAAATCTTCAATATCAATTTCCTCTTTAGCCACCAAATAACCCACTAAATATTTATTGTCTCCTTTGTCATTAACCAACACAACTGCTTGATTGATAACCTCCTTATTTTTAAATTCCAATATCTTATTTTCGATTTCCCCTAATTCAATTCTATACCCTCTTATCTTCACTTGAAAATCATTTCTACCGATATACTCTATATTTCCATCGGGCAACATTCTCACTAAATCACCGGTCTTATACAATCTGCCATTTCTATTTTTCCGCTTGTCTTCTTCTGTTTGAAAAGGATTTTGACCGAATCGCTCCGCAGTTAACTCAGGTCTATTCAAGTACCCTCGAGCTACACCATCGCCACCAATATACAATTCACCAATGCATCCTTGCGGTAACAATCCTTTACCTTCATCCAAAATATAAACACTTGTATTATCAATAGGCTTACCAATAGGAACAAGCATTTCATCACTTAAATTATTACAGTCTGCATACAACACATCTATAGATGCTTCTGTAGGTCCATACAAATTATGTATAGCTATATTGGGAAATATTTTTTTAAACTGACGCACGATATTAGCACCCAAAGATTCCCCACTACAAAAAACATATTTTAATGATGACAACGAATAATCAATAGGTGTAGCCTCAAGAAAAGCACCAAGTGCAGATGGCACAAAATGCATCACCGTAATTTTTTCTTCTTCTATTTTACGACTTAACAGCACTGCATCTTTTTCGGCACCTTGCTTCAAAAAGACGATGGTAGCACCAACCCAATTTGCCCAGAACAATTCCCACACCGACACATCAAACGCATAATTTGTTTTTTGTAATACCCGATCTTGCTCGGTTAACGGATATTCAGACTGCATCCATAATATCCTATTCACAATGCCACGATGCTCTAACATAGCCCCCTTAGGCTTACCCGTTGTCCCTGAAGTGTAAATAATATAAGCGAGGTTAGTAATGGTTAATGATAAATTATTAATTATTAATGGTGAATGGTTAATGGTTAATGTCTCCAGAGTTTGTAATAGCTTACTCGATCGTAAATCAACAATTGGTAAGTGAATATTTTTTACTGCTACATCAATATTCACTATTAAACATTTCGGTTGTGTGTCTTCTAAAATAAATTGCACTCTATCTTCAGGATATTCGGGTGAAATAGGACAATAGGCGGCTCCACTCTTTAAAACTCCGAGTATTGCAATAATCATCCATTCACTTCGTTCTAATAATAGACAAATAATATCATCAGCTTTTGTTTTGTAGGTATCATGCAAATAATGAGCTAGCTGATTTGATTTATTATTTAACGCTTGATAAGTCAATTGTTTATCTTCAAAGACTACCGCAATATTATTCGGGGTTCGTGCTACTTGCTCCTCAAATAGCTGATGAATGGTTTTGTCTTGGGGATAGTCCTTTTCTGTTTTATTGTAATCATAAACTAAGTACTGATACTCCTTTGCAGTAAGTATATTGTATTCACCTATAGGCTTCCGTTCATCTATCAAAATATCTTCTAACAATTTAAAATACCTTTCAAAAAATGCGTCCATTAACTGACCATTTAGCCCCAATTCTTGGCATTCCACAAAAAAACGAATACCTTGCTCCCCTATTTTTTGAATATGAATGTTTAGTCTATCTGGAAACCTCGAAGACATAACCGTATCCACCCGCCCTTCATCTTTTACTGTACCATCAAAAGAAAATAACAATTTACGCACTTGATCTTGTTGAGCCAGTCCTATTAGTTTATCTAATTTCTGAATTTCGCCCGCCTCGATAATCCAATAGGTCGGCGTATAAGCTGGTAGCACATCCGCACCTTCCACTAAGCTCTTTCTAATCGTTTTAAAAAAAGATTGCACATCCTCTAACAAACTACAAAAATGCTTGTCATTTGTTATACAAAAAGGAATAAAAATGTTATTAACACCTTGTATATAAGGTATTTTCGTTACAAGATAGGGTAGTGAAAATATTAATTTAGATGGTGGTTCATATAAATGTTTGTAAAAAAGAACCGACAACACCGTTATATAAAAAGCATAGTCTGTTACCCCATAGCGACTCTTTAATAAACTTAATCCTTCTACCTGCTTTATAGGAACAGAATAATATCTAAATAGCTTATCGCCTTTAGGATCTTTATCTGATTTATAGGAAGATTTTAAAAAATCTAAATTCACGCCTTGCCCACCTGCTAATGTTGTTCGCCAAAAATTCATTAACACATCACGATGCGTTTCTAAAATCCTTTGCATCTTTCTTGTAAAAAAAAGCGTTTCAGATTGTTGTATTTCCAACGAAACAGCATATTTAAAAGAATCATCATTATAATAATTTGAGAGACTATGAGCAATCTCAGAAAGAAGCATACCTCCGGTACTCAGATGATGCCCCGTCCACAAAATAGTATATTGCTCTACACCTT
>JASGCP010000045.1 GCA_030053995.1 Phycisphaerales bacterium | reverse complement strand
TCAAAATAGTCGGGTAACACATAACTAAAATAGTTGTTTTCTGTCATGTTTTTTTACCCAAAAATTAATACTTCCTCCCCACAAAATAAAAGTGTCCCGATTTTTCTTTGTTTCTTTCTTTTGTATCAAAATAAAAAAAGAAAAATGATATTATAAAATACCAAATTATCATTTTTAAAGCCAACAAACTTCTAACATTTTACCCACCATTTTCGTCATAGAGCCAAAAATAACTTAGCCTCTTAATTTATTTTTTTAGCAAAGTCTATAAGATGATCTATATAGTCGACAGGTAAAGGGGGGGGATGAACACCTAACGAATCAATAATATCGTATGTATTTTTAGTTGCAATGTGCGTATGGTTGTTATATATTTTATTTCTAAACACCGCATAAGGATGTGCTGGTGGTAGTTTTTGAACGGCGACATCCCATTCTTTATAGGAGCAAATTTTTATTTCAGTTTTGTTATAGGCGTAAACTTGACGAATAAATTGTGCACTCGTTAAAGGGTATGGATGTAACACATTGCAAACATGGTAGTCTGCTCCTTGTGTTGGTAGATGCAGCGATAGTAACATGATAATTTTAGCCACAAGATCAACAGGGAATACATCCATACTACCAAAGGTATCCGGCATCAGTTTACAATCCATGCAAGCTCTAAAAAATGAAATTAGGTGATTCTTTGACCGATCTTTTCTTATTTGAAATTGGCTATCTAATAAGGCATTGCCTATTCTCAAAAGTTGAAAATACACCTTCCCTTTAAATAGGTGCATGGTCAATTGTTCAGCTACATATTTTGTAAAATAATAACCATTCCTATTTTGGTAATCCAACAAAGGCTCTTCGGCTGGTAAATCTTCTGTTAAAAAATCATGGTATCTTGTAGAGAGAAGAGTAAAAAATGGTTTCTTTTGTTGTAGCAATATGGGTGCTAAATGCAATATGCCCGTTACATTGACTGTTCGTAATTGCTCAAAAGATCTAATATGATTAACCCATGCACCGGCATGAATGATCCCTTTAACATGACGAAGCAGGAAATCCCAATCGTGATCGGCTAAACCTAATTGTGGTTTTGTAAGATCGCCAATAAATTGTTTAATGTGACTATGTTCCGTATTGATATTGAGTAATTGGGATTCCTTTCTAACAATTAAAATCAACGGTTGCTTGATGCTGATCAACTCATTTAATAAATAGGAGCCTATATTACCGGTGCTACCCGTAACCAATATATAAGAACCGTCATATTCAGGGTTAAACGACTGGTGCAGGTAACTTGATTGTACCCAAAGATCATCAATCCAATTTTGTATTGCACAATCTACAGACATATAATAAAACATGCACACGTGAACAATCGTAAAAAAATAATCTGCGAAGTTATAAAAACTTTTATAGTATAGCATCCCCTTCCCACCTTTTTTTGCATTTGTTCGCGACCCAAGTTTTTATATTCTTGTATATCATTATCTACCATTATCATAAGTCACCCGTATCGCCTAATCTTTTCTTAGCTACCCCTCTATTGTAAGATGCTTCTGCGTCCTTAGGGTTTAATTTAATTGCTTGAGTATAATCTACAATTGCCCCTTTATAGTCTTTTAATTGGGCTTTAGCTACGCCTCTGTTGTTATATGCCTTTGCATAATTAGGGGTTAATTCAATCGCCTGAGTATAATCTATAATTGCCCCTTTATAATCATTTAATTGGGCTTTAGCGTTTCCTCTGTTGTAATACGCCTTTGCATAATTAGGGGTTAATTCAATCGCTTGAGTATAGTCTGTAATTGCACCTTGATAGTCTTGTAAATCATATTTAGCTATGCCTCTGTTGTAATATGCTTTTTCGTCATTAGGTTTTAATCTAATTACTTGTGTATAATCTGCAATGGCACCTTGATAGTCTTGTAAAGCGTATTGAGCACCGCCTCTGTTGTAATATGCTTTTTCGTTATTAGGGATCAATCCAATAGCTTTGGTATAGTCTGTAACCGCACCGGTATAGTCGTTTAAGCAATATTTAGCATTTCCCCTGTTGTTATAGGCACCTGGATAATTCGGGTTTAGCTCAAGTGCTTTGTCAAAATCTGCAATAGCGCCTGTATAGTCTTGTAAATCATATTTAGCAACTCCGTTTTTTTTATATTCTTCTGCGGTAAGCATAAAAAGTAAATTTACTAAAGGTGAAATATTAAAAGCGGTTAAGTTACTATTTTATATTCCATTTTTTCGTTCAGAAATCCCTTCAAAAAGAAGTAATTAATTTTTATGCTTTTGAGGTAGTAGTCTTTTGGTGTCTCTGACGAAATAAAGATGCTTAGTTAGGGCTAAATCATTTTTTGAGATGCTAAGAGAAGTAGGATTTAATGTTAGAGAGCGAAAAAGGGCTCTCTAACGAACTATGTGGGTGGGTTATTTTTTTATTTGTACTATTAGGGGTGCAACCATTAAACGCTATAATTCAGACAAAAGAAATTGAAAATGACGAATTAGTTGACCATTATCCATTAATTAAGTCCGCACATTTCGTACAAAACCCGAATTAGTTCATATAAGTGATTCGTACCTGCTTAATCTTCATTTTATCGGCGTCTAGCACTTCTATAATTAAAGGTCCTACATTAAAGCTATCTCCTTCCTGCGGTATACTGCCATTAGTGATATTCAAGAGTAAGCCGGCTATGGAGGTGGATAACTTATTATTATTTTGAAAAATAGATTCAGAAAGCGACATGATATGGCAAATATTTCCCAAGGTTGCACGGGCACTAAAAATATAAACCTTAGCCGATATTTTACGATACCTTTTTTCGTTTTGGTTAACTTCATCATAAATAATGCTACCGATAACTTTACCAATAATGTCCTCTAAACATACAATACCAACGGTACATCCAAATTCATCTACTACAACCGCCATTTGTTTTCTATATTCCTGAAAATCCTTCAGCAACATGTCCACGGGTTTATTCTCTGCAACAAAATAAGCGGGCATTAAAAAAGATTGCCATTTAATTTGGTTGTTTACATGACTATTATTCTTAAAGGATAATAAATCTAACATATTGATAATACCGATTATATTGTCAATATTTCCATGGTACACCGGCATTCTACTATAAATAGCTGTTTCAAGATAAAACATCACATCCTCATTGGTTAGTTGATCATTAAGAAAATGGACTTCAGATCGCAATTTGAGTATATCCTTAACGACAATTTTATTAAAATTGATGATTTCTGTAATAATTTTTTTTTCTTTTTCATTGACTTCACTACCGGCAAAATCTATTAATTTTAAAACATTATCAGAAGTCATTGCGTCCTCTACAGGCTTTTTTTTATTTACAATTTTGCCAAATTTAGCACTTAACTTGAGTAAAAGAAAAGTTATCGGATAAACTAACCATTCTGTTAGTTTAATAATTACACTTACATTTTTAGAGAATTTAATATTGTTTTGCGTAGCCAGTACTTTAGGCATAATTTCACCGATCAACAATAAAAATGCTGATACGCCAATTACTTTACAGCTAAAATAAATAACCATTGCTAAAGGAGTATTGGGTGTGGTAGGGACAAAATGGTCGAATAGTAAATCTAAGGTTACTACAATACATATATTAACAAAACTATTAGCCACCAGCAAGGTTGCCAGTAATTGCTGTGAATTGTCAACAATCATTAATACCCGTTTATTAACAGGGCTTGATTGTTTTTCGATTGTTTGAATATCTAGTTTTGTAAGAGAAAAAAATGCGACCTCTGAACCGCTATAAACAAACGATAATACAATTAGAAAAGGTAAAGGAAGACACAGTAATAAGATGGCAGTCATTAGAAAAGCGGGTAAATATTATTTTTATAGACTAACTACTCCCCACCATCAAGAAGATCAAGATGATCGTTGCCATGTCCTTTATCTGGGTTCTTATCCAACATAACCAAATTATCCCCAACAATTTCAGTAGTATATTTTTTGTTTCCTTCTTTATCTTCCCAACTTCGTGTTTTGATTTTACCTTCAATATATACAAGACTACCTTTGTGTAGATATTTTTGTGCTAGTTCAGCCAATCCACGCCATAAAACTACAATATGCCAATCTGTTTGACTTACGACTTTACCGATTCTATCTTTGTGTGTTTCAGTAGTTGCCAAAGGGAATTTTGCAACCGTGATATTACCTTCCAGAACCTGTATTTCTGGGTCTTTCCCTAAATTGCCAATTAGAAACACTTTATTAATCCCTCTCATAACATTTAAATAAAATAATACTTAAACAATTGCACCCGAAGACCTGCCACAAAGATAATAAACAATAAAGTCAAAAAAAATATTTAATGGAAAATCGGGCTAAATTATTTTTAGGGTGTTAAGAGAAATAAGATTTTCTATAGTATTATGTATAATAAAAAATTAGAGCAATAAAAAAACACCTCAGTTAGTATTACAGATATTTCTACTTGCCTTATTATATTATTCCTGCCCATGGACTTAATTTATTCTAAAACAATTATCATTTACCCATCTTAAATAAATTTTTAACACTTCAAAAAACTGAAATTCTTATTTATAGTCATACAGAAATATACTCATGAAGGCAGGGCTAAGCAACAATTTTAACATAGGTCATAAACGCTATCATCTGAACAGCCACCTAAACATTGAGCTACTGGTGCTGGATTAGCAGAACAACTATCACCGCCACCACAATCCATGGTCAATTTCACACAGCCGTATGGAATAGTATAAATTAAACCGCTACTATTTATCACAGTAACATTTGTTAGTCCAGTCCAACAAAGATGAGCATTACCATCTTGAGAATAGCAATAAGACCCACCACATTTGGTTCCGCCACCTAATAGTTTTTGAAGAGTTTCAGATTTTAATTCGTGCCTATGTAGAATTGCCCCCAATTCTAAGAACTGTGTTTTCACTGTATTAATTGCTTATTGGATATTTTATAACAAATTTTAAGAGAACGGGAAGTTTACAAAACCTCACCTTTTAACCATATTTTCTAACTAAAACATTATCGGTTATAAAATCATAAAATATAGATTTTCATTATTATTAATTTATTAAAGTGTTGTAATGCGGTTTTTCAAAACACTCAGATAATTGTGAATTAATGAAAGAATAGTTGGCATTACTAAATTTCGCATTTAAAAAAATGCAAATGTACAAATAAAATGGAACTTTGCAAAAAAAAATCTATAACGAGGGCTAAATGATATTCTCGGGAGATGCTATAACGCAATTAAAATCATATTAGTCAGACATCATAAATACTATCAATTATTGCTTTGTACTTTTGGTCAATAAATTTTCTCTTGAGACTTAACTTAGGTGTTAGCTCACCTGAGTCTGGTCCCCAAACATCTGCTAATAGTATTACCTTCTTAATTTGTTCTATTTTATTAAAGTGGGTATCACCAACTATTAAATTGGTTAGATAGGCTATTACAGCCGGATCTTTAATAAGATTTTTAGGTTCCATTGAAGAGTCGCCCGTATAAATAATTTTTCCGGTGGTTATTAATGTCTTTAGGTACTCAAATTCAGGAATAACGAGTGCTGAGACAAACTTTCTATTTTCTCCAATGACACATATTTGGTTAATGACAGCAAATTCATTAAAATGGGTCTCAATAGTAGCAGGAGAGAAAAATTTACCGCCACTTGTTTTGTAGATTTCTTTTTTTCTTCCTACAATAGTAATAAGGTTGTTGTGATCAATTGAGACCATATCGCCCGTTTTAAGCCACCCGTCTTGAATAAACTCGCTCGTCAATTTAATATGATTGTAATAGCCTTTCATAACAGATGGACCTTTCACCCAAAGTTCCCCATCATCAGCGACTTTAATTTCTTGACCTGGTAATACATGTCCTACGGTACCAATTTTAGAGCCATATTTTTTACTATTACAGGATATAACCGGTGAATTTTCAGTTAATCCGTAGCCTTCACGAATGTCTATATTAGCCGCCCCGAAAAATCGAATAATATCCCCTGAACATTGTGCCCCTGCCATCCATACCGATTTATTCTCTCCACCCAAAATATGATTAACTTTTGAATACAAAATATACCACGCTAAGCGCAATTTTATTTTATATAAAAAAGATTGCGGCGTGAAGTACTCAAAGGATTTACTTTGTTTAAGACTCCATTTGAATAATAGTCTTTTAACGCCACTTAAATCCTCTCCTTTTGTTAACACCGCTTGATAAATTTTTTCCAATAACCGTGGTACCACCGCAAAAATATGTGGCTTTATCTCTGCCATACAGGTAGTAATATTATGAATAGAATCAGGATAATATATCTTATACCGGTGAAATAAATAGATATAGGTAGCGCCTCTTTCAAATATATGATTTAAGGGTAAAAAACTGAGTGCACGGTAAGAAGGGTCTATAGGAAAGTCTAATAATGCTTGGTTCATCATCATATTCATGTAGATATTCTTGTGCGTAAGCATAACCCCCTTAGGTGCACCGGTTGTACCAGAAGTATATAGAATTGTTACTACCCGATCAGGATCAATGCTCTCTTTAATCTTCTCAATCTCGGTTATATGTTTTTTATAATCATCTGGGATATTTTGTATGAGTGCCGATAATGTCGGTTGTTGTTTGCCATCAAAAGAAAAAATATACTTGAGCGAAGGGACATTTGATTTAATGTTATTGACTTTTTGAAATTGATCATCATTACCAACAAAAATTAAAGCAACCTTTGCCTCATTAAGAATCAATTCTAATTCTTTATTCGATGAATTAACAAATAAGGGGATGGAAATAGCCCCAATTTGCTGAATTGCTAAATCAACAATTAGCCACTCCGGCATATTGTTGGCCATAATAGCAATTTTAGATATTTCGTACTCATTGGTTTCTCGACTAGATAAACCCAGTTGCCATAAAGCTAGTGATATTTTGTTGATTAAATCAACTACTTGTTTCGCAGAGTATTGAACCCAAATACCATCCTTTTTATAATTTAAAAAATTAGCATGATCTTGTTTTACAACATCACTGAGGCAATCAAACAATCGCCGAGGGGGGATATTCATAAAAAAAATGATTGGGTTTTAAGTTTCATAAACACATTCATGAAAATTGTTATTTTCCAATACAAGTTTAAGATTTTATTTTGACAAAGAAAAATTAGCCAGCTGGACGGCTAAATCATTTTTTGAAAGCAAAAATATTGTTGTAATAGGTGCAAAAACAAAGGAATTTTACCCAATCTATTACACGCTGCATGTTGGTTATGAATATGCGTGTTATATTTTCTCTTAAAAAATCTATTTAGTTGATAAAAATTAATCTCATTGATTAAGTATGTCTTAACTTTGCATTGTTATATTTTAAGCAATGAATACCTTTGGCACTATTTTTAGAGTAAGTTTATTTGGAGAGTCACACGGCGATTGTGTTGGGGTAATTATTGATGGGCTACCGCCAGGGGTGTCAGTAAATCAAGCTGACTTTATAAATGACCTTGATCGAAGACGTGCAGGTGCTGTAGGAACAACAACAAGAGTAGAAGAGGATATACCACATATTTGTAGTGGTTATTTTAATAAGGTAACAACCGGGGCACCGTTAACCGTCTTATTTAAAAATAAGGATGTTCAAAGTGATAGCTATCAAGGTATTACTTCCTTACCAAGACCAGGACATGCCGACTGGGTAGCCCACGAAAAGTTCAAAGGGTTTCAAGACTATCGTGGCGGTGGACACTTTAGCGGTAGATTGACCTTGCCACTGGTGGCTGCCGGGGTCTTAGCAAAAAAAATACTTAATAAATATAATATAGCAATTGAAGCCACACTTACCGAAGCACATGGCAACAAAGATATAGCTCAAGCTCTTTCAAATGCTATGCACAAACAAGACACGATTGGCGGTATAGTAACTTGCCATGTTACCGGATTACCGGTTGGATTAGGTGAACCATTTTTTAATTCTACCGAGTCTTTGTTAAGTCATGCTTTATTTTCAATTCCGGCAATTAAAGGTGTAGAATTTGGTGATGGTTTTCAAGCAACACAGAAGTATGGTAGTGCTCATAACGATGTTTTTATAGACGCACAAGGCAATACCAAAACAAACCATGCAGGGGGCATTGTAGGGGGGCTCACAAATGGTCAGGTTGTCTATTTTAGAGTAGCAGTTAAACCAACATCATCAACGCCCCAAATACAAGAAACTTTTAATTTTGCAAAAGGCACGATGGATACCATACAAGTTAAAGGCAGACACGACTATTGCATCGCCTTGCGCGTCCCACCCATTGTAGAAGCTGTAACGGCAATTGTGTTATTAGATTTATTGTATATACAAAAAGCTAAAAGCTAATGATTAATGGTTCATTGGTGATTAATAATTCGTAATTGATAATGCGTTACTCAATTCCTAAAACACTACGCATCGTAAAAACACCTTTTTTACCTTGAATATACTCGGCAGCCAGTAAAGCCCCCAGTGCAAATCCTTCGCGGTTATAAGCATCATGCTTCAAAACAATTTCATCGGTATTACTCTGATAAGTAATAACATGTTTTCCGGCTGAAGCATGTTCTATACGCTCTGATTCAATAAATAAGTTGGTATTATCGGTGGTAGAACCAAGTATCCAAGATTTTTTTAAAGGATTGTTGTTAAAAATACCCTCTGCCAAAGATATAGCTGTTCCGCTAGGCTTATCTTTTTTCTGAAGATAATGCGTTTCAGATATTTTCACATCATATTCGGGATACGAAGCCATTATTTTAGCTACATATTCATTGATGACAAAAAAAAGATTGACACCGATACTAAAGTTTGTACTATGAATAAAAGCGGTCTGCGATGCTAAGCAACAATCTTCAACAAGTTGCTTTTTTTCTAACCAGCCTGTTGTACCGGACACAACAGAAATACCGTTTTGCAAACAAGTCATAATGTTGTGGTAGGCGCCCTCAGGATTTGAAAATTCAATAGCTACATCAATCTCTTTTGATGATAGTGTTTCTATATCGGCGACATTAGTTGAACGAATGATTTTTACGAACCGGTGCCCTCGACCAAGTCCTATTTGCTCAATCATTTTACCCATTTTTCCGTATCCAACAAGTGCGATATTCATTTTTTATTTTTTTAATAGATAACATTGCGTGTATCATTACCCCATGTTAGTTTATCCTTAAGGGTTGATAAAAAACTTTGTTCATTTAAGCGAATTAAATTAATACTAAATTTTTCTTTTTCAATAGCTAATTGACAACCGGCACCAATGATAGCCGTTCGTGCATCCAAGCTACAGACCACCTCGGTGCTTCTGCTTTGAATTTCAAATGAAATGATACTTTTATCAGGAACAATAATCGGTCTTAAATTAAGATTATGCGGGGCAATGGGGGTAATAACAAAAGTATTAGAATCAGGAAAAACAATGGGTCCGTTACAACTAAGATTATAAGCCGTTGACCCAGTAGGCGTACTAACCATTAAGCCATCGGCCCAATAATTTGTTAGTAATTCACCATTCAGGTGCACATTAATTCGGATCATTGAGGATATTTCGCGTTTTTGAATAACAAATTCGTTTAGTGCAAAAGGTGCATCACTAAAAATTTTCTCGCTACTAGTTAAATGTAGCAAAGCCCGTTTGTCAATAGCAAAAGAACTATTGATTAAACTGTCAATAGCTAATGCAATAGCAGTTTTCGATATTGTTGACAAAAAGCCCAAACGACCAATATTAATTCCAAGAATTGGAATTTGCGTATCTCGTACAAAAATAACACTATCTAACATTGTCCCGTCTCCGCCTAAGCTAATAAAATAATCAACATCCTTAATTTCATCAGAGTGCTCAAAATAATGATAAGGGGTCTTTGAAGAATCAGCAAGATAAATTTTTAAGTGATGAAATAAATGATATTCTACCTTATATTGCTTTAATATATCAATGAGCTCTTGTAAATAAACTGTTTGATCTTCTTTTAGCGGTCGGCAATAAATAGCTACTTTCATTAAATTAATTTTTATACCCGTTCAATTACTTTTTCCATTTTATAATATCGCGAACCTTTTAATAGAAATACACAATTTTCAAAATTTTGTTTCATAAACCAATCGCGTGCAAGCGTGGAATCTTTTACAAAATAATAAGGATGTTTTGTATGCTCAAATTGATCACCAACCAATAAAACTTGCTCCCATTGATACTGATTGATCAGGTCAACAATTGCTTGATGCTCTTTGAGACTATCGGCACCTAATTCTACCATGGACCCGATTAATAATATTTTTTTTGCATATTGTAATTGTGCAAAATTAAGAATGGCCAGTCGCATACTTTCAGGGTTCGCATTATAATAGTCGAGTATAATTTTATTGTTCCCCCAGTCTATCATTTGTGAACGATTATTTTGAGGATGATATGATTCTATTTGCAGTCGAATATCTTGGCATGCAACTTTAAAATAGGCGCCAACAGTTACGGCGGCTAATATATTGGGTAAATTATAATCCCCAATCAATTGTGTTTTGATTAATACTTCTTCATGTGCGATTTGAACGAGGGCATTTAAATAAGGTTGCGATTGTACAAGCACACCGTGAATCGTTGCCGTTTTATTTTGCCCATAAGTCATGATATCCAATCCTTGTACCATATTTATAAAATACGCATAGTCGGTACATACAAAAGCCCGTCCTTTATTTTTTCTTAAATAATCAAATAGTTCACCTTTGCCTTTTCTGATTCCTTCTTCACCGCCAAATCCGGCTAGATGTGCTTTACCACAGTTTGTTATAATACCGTGTGTTGGTTCTACAAAACGACAATAGCCTTCAATTTCTTTTTGATGACTGGCCCCCATTTCAATAACCGCTATCTCGGCAGATAAGGGGATGCGGAGTAGCGTTAAAGGTATGCCAATATGATTATTCAAATTACCAACAGTTGCATAGCACTTATATTTTTTACTGAGCACAGAAGCTACTAACTCCTTGGTGGTAGTTTTACCACTACTACCGGTAATAGCAATAATAGGTATCGATAATTTTTTACGATGGGTGTGTGCTAAGGCTTGCAAGGTTGCTAAAACATCAGAAACTACTACTGTTTTATCAGGATACAAAGTAGAAGGCGTATCAACGATACAGTAACGGGCACCTTTTGAGAAGGCCTCTGCTATAAATTGGTTACCATCAAAATTTGCACCGCGTAAAGCAAAAAATAAATCGCCGTCCTTGATGTTTCTCGTATCTGTTGACACCGAAGGATGTTTTTGAAAAAGGGCATACAATTCATCAACGTGCATAGAAAAAAATATAATCCTATTTGACTATTTTTGTAATAGGGGGGGTAAAAGAATGTCAAGACTAAACTATCTAATATATTCCTGCAAAAGTAAGTAATAATTTGTTCTATGAGGAAATCAGTAACTTAAAATGCTATGAATTAGCTACAATCTTTATATAACCATTAACTTATCGATTAGTAGCTTGGAAATAAAAAGGTTTTGAAAAATTACCCTATATTATTTTTAGCTAACTTCGAGCATTGTATAAAAATATTTTAATGCTTAGTTATCATGAC
Organism: Phycisphaerales bacterium; assembly: GCA_030053995.1. Taxonomy (GTDB): domain Bacteria; phylum Bacteroidota; class Bacteroidia; order Chitinophagales; family Chitinophagaceae; genus JASGCP01. Next base: position 3,626 of record JASGCP010000045.1, on the reverse strand, counting down.
TTCAAAAAATCTGTTGCCGGTATTGATTGTTATTACTTGTGTTCTTATTTATATAATAGGTTTTTGGATACCCGTTATGGATGTTGACGCTGCTCAGTACGCAACAATGAGTCGCGAGTTATTACTTCAAAAAAACTGGCTATTTTTTTACGACTACGGTAGAGATTATTTAGATAAGCCACCCTTTTTATTCTGGATTAGTGCAATCAGTATGAAGATTTTTGGGGTTAATAATTTTGGTTACCGCTTCCCTTCTTTAATATTTGCTGTACTTGCTATTTACGCAACTTTTCGTTTTGCAAAGCTTTATTATAGTAACCAGATAGCTGTATTATCAGCAATAATTTTAGCGAGTAGTCAGGCTTTGTTTTTAATAACGCACGATGTTCGAACAGATACAATTTTAATGTCTTGGGTGATATTGGCTATTTGGCAATTAGCAGCATGGTACCAAACTAATCATATAAAAAACCTCATCATGGGGGCTTGTTGTATAGGCTTTGGAATGCTAACAAAGGGACCTGTTGTATTAATTGTTTTGATCGTAGCTTTTGGCAGTCATTTTTTATTACAAAGAAAGCTCATTAAAAATATATTTCGTAAAGAAAATTTGCTCATACTATTTATTGTCGCCCTGATCTTATTACCGATGTCGATAGGATTGTATCAGCAATTTGATAGCTACCCAAATAAGATTGTCAATGGTCATACTGGGGTAAGCGGTCTTAAGTTTTATTATTGGACGCAAAGTTTTGGACGCATAACTGGGGAAAATGATTTTAATGATCATTGGCCTTTTTTGGTGCAATTCTTTTTTTTGTTACAAAACATGCTGTGGACATTCTTACCGTGGATACTCTTCTTCTTTATAGGAATCTATGTACATGTGCAAGACCTATTCCATAAAAAATTTTATTTACAATCTGAAGAAGAGGGGATTACAATCGGCGGATTTATTCTTACCTATTGTTGTTTGAGTTTGAGTCACTCCCTCTTACCGCATTATATTTTTATTGTATTCCCCTTAGTAGCAATTATTACAGCAAAAGTAGTGTATGCTATGCTATTCGAGAATAAATATTCTCTTTTAAAAAGAATACTGTCTATCGTCTATCCTATAGTATTTTTACTCCTATGGGTAGCCTTATTATTACTGCTATGGTATATTTTCCCAGACATTAATAGAATTTTTGCGTGGTTGTCGATCATCTTCATGCTTGGATTTATATATTTATTGGTCAAAAGAAACACCATTTTCCCAAAATTGTTAGTATTGTGTTTGTATTGCATTATTGCCCTAAACTTAATCATCAGCGGTGCCGTATATCCTAAATTGTTAACTTATCAGATGGGTAGTTCGGTAGGGATGTGGATTCATGATAATAATATACCCGTTAATAAATTTTATAGATATGCTGATATAGGCGAATACCACTCTTTAAATTTTTATGCACAGCACATTGTGCCAGCAATAGCTGATATGAAGCAATTAACAACTGGGGATTATGTGCTGACTACCGAGCATACACTAAAAATGTTAGATAGTGCTCATCATACTTTTGATATTGTTTATCAAGGGCTCGATTTTCATGTTACCATGCTTGATTGGGGATTTTTGAATCCAATGACTAGAAACACAGAGACGCAACCTTATTTTGTAGTTAAAATAAAATCTTAATGTTTTTTAGGGGCAGTAAACGGGGCATAGCCATTCTAATGTAGATAGAAAATTAATAGTTAATTTTGTACAAGGTATGTACAACTAATAAAAAAAAATGATAGCATACTAAAATATCCACTCACCTGAAATCCAAATCCTAAAAATATGAACTATGCTCGCCCTAAAATGTTATTACTAGGTACGATTATACTATATATTTGGGCTGCTTTTTTTTCTAAGGGGTATTATCATCCCGATGAGCATTTTCAAATTTTAGAATTTGCCCGTGTTAAGTATCAGTCGATACCCACAAAAGATTTAGCATGGGAGTATGCAGCACAAATTAGACCAGTATTACAGCCGTTAATAGCAATAGCTATTCATTACATAGATGGCTTTTTGTTAGGCAGTTATGCCAATCCTTTTATAGACGCTTTTGTATTGCGTTTACTATCGGCTTTATTTTCGCTATATGTGCTCTATCAGTTGTACTTATTAGCGAGATCTAAGATTAATAACCCCGTATTACTACCTATATTTTATTTTTTTAGTTTTTTTATATGGTTTATGATTTATCAGAAAGTCCGTTTTTCATCAGAAAATTGGTCTGGTAATTTTTTCTTTTTGGGGCTGATATGGTATCTAAGAAGGTGCAATAAAAGTAAGTGGTTTGATTTTTTTATGATTGGTTTACTCATGGGCTTGGGTGTTGTTTGCCGTATGCAAACACTCCTCATGGTTGGTGGATTCTTTTTATGGGCATTGGTGATGCAGAAAGAAAAAAGCCCATTTTATTGGTTCTTGATACTCGGTGGCGGGATAGCCATATGGTTTGGGGTTATACTTGATAGTTGGTACTATGGTCATTGGGTATGCACGATTTGGCAATATTTCGATCAAAATATAATACAGCATAAAGCGGCCAATTTTGGCGTCTATCCATGGTGGTATTATTTTACAGCTACCTTTATTCAGGCAGTGCCTCCTTTCAGCTTGTTTATTATTGCTGCTGCAATAGCATACCTATGTTATTACCCGCGTTCTGTTTATACATGGATTGCTTTGCCATTTATTATAGTACATATCTTGATCGGACATAAAGAACTCCGTTTTCTGTTTCCCTTATTAAATATATTACCAATTGTATTTATTTTTACTTTGGAACAATGGGTAACTAAATTTCACTGGCATCCTGAACAATGGGGGTGGCAATTAGTTGGTTTTTTAGTGAAATTAACCAATGGCGTACTCATTATTTACTTGATTATTTTCCCTATTAATACCTTACTTAATACGCAAGAGTATATATATCATCACAAAAAAGAGGTTGATGTTATTGTTTACGATAAAACATCGCCTTTCTACTCAATCCTAGAAATGAATTATTATAAGCCCGCAGGATTAATAGAAATCCCCTTTCGATCCTTTAATCAAATAGATAGTTTACAAAAACAGTACACAAATATTTGGTATGCAACACAAATTCCTACTGAAAATAAATCGTTGAAATTGTTTTATACAGTTTTTCCCGGTTGGATTTGGAAGCTCAATTTTAATGGTTGGGTAGATAGGGTGTATATGTGGCGATTATATAAAATCGTACATTAATACGACACGCTAAAAAATATTCACTATTCTTGTCTGTATTTATTTAGGGATCATTTTTTATACAAATTCTTAAAAATAAGAAAGTTGATAGCTTATTTCTATCAACTTTCTTGTTCATACCTAATTTTTAGTTTGCCCTACTCGTCTAATTTTTATTTCAGACAGACTTACTAATAAGACAATATTTTTAACAGTAAGTTAACTTTTTCTCTATTATATATTTTTTTAACCTTTAAGAACTATTCAAATAAAATGGCTCTATAACGAAAAGGGTGGGTAAAATGTTAGAAGTTTGATGACTTTAAAAATGACAATTTGGTATTTTATAAGGTCATTTTTCTTTCTTTTGTCTTGATAC
>JASGCP010000174.1 GCA_030053995.1 Phycisphaerales bacterium | reverse complement strand
TTCTAACCATTATTCATTAATAAAACCTCTTAGCACCTTAAACAATGATTTAGCCCTGATTTTTCATGTTTTTTAACTTTTTAATGGATAATAGTAATTTACACAACCAAAAGTGAAAAAGGTTAAAACTTATACCCAAGATTTAATTCGGTTAAATCATTTTTTTGGGGGGCTAAGAAAAGTGGTATTAGATTACAGGTTATTGCAAGACCTTACGAACGGTGAAATTCATTTTTATGGGTACTAACAAGGCATTTTGAAATATTAACTGCCCTCTTTCTAAAGACATGAAATTAGCAAAGCCCGAGCCTAATCCTGTAAAGTTTTCTTTAAGAATATAGTATATAGGATAAGTAAGCGGGTATTGTTTGAAATAAATTGTTGCAGGAGAGGGTGCCACAAATGTGTCAATCATCGTGGGACTTTCTATTTTGGCTACTTTTATTTTATTGAGATTAAAATATTGCAAGGAATCAACAAAATTGTTAAGCCAACAATAACCTATAAAACCAATGGCGTTTTTATTATTAGCAACCGTAGCTATCACCGCACTCGTGCTTGTACACCCCCGTATATGATTGCCTAATGGTTGCCCGTGCAATATATTGGATTGCAAATAATCGATAACACTTGTTGTATGCACCCCATCTAAAACAATTTCTTTTGATGAAGGTTGTGTTAATAGCTTTTTTAAACTTTTGTATGAAAAAAGCGTATCCGCACTTTGCTTGTTTACTATGACGGCAATCGCCGACCATGCTACCGAGTCGTAGATGGGTTTAAATGATAACGAAGATTTATAATAGGCTAATTCACTATCGGTTAACCCTCGATCGACAATAATCATCCGAACAGAATCTTTGTATAAATCTTCAAAACATTTGATTTGTGGCTCATAAGCTATATCCAAATGGGCATTGGGATATGTTATTTGATATAGTTGTTGCTCTTGTTGTATAACGGGACGAAAACTTTCATCACAGCAAATAACAATCCGCCCATTCTTAGGACTTTCCTGTTGCTCGGTTGATTGTTGATTATAGCATGAAAGTAACAGGGATACGAATATAAGAACAAAAGCGTATAATTTATTATTGCTCTGTATCATAAACTAAGTACGGTGTTTTTTTATACCCCTCAATAACCTAAATAAACCATATAGTAAACATACAACACCAAAAATATCTCTGAATGTTGCATCGATGCTTGCAATATTGGTAAGCCCAAAAGTATCCGGCATGAGCATGATAAAAGTCATGGTTAGTAATAAAATAGCCATAACTAAATCATAAATTCTTCTGAAAATTATTTTTTGCTTTTCTCGAAGTCGATAATAAGAATTACTATTCATGAGTAGTCTTTATATTGAATAATATTTTTGCTGTAGCTCTTGAACGCGTGTATCAGCAAGGTATTCGTCAAAGCTTGATATTCTGTCAATGCTTCCTTTGGGGGTTAATTCAATAATTCTGTTAACCACCGTTTGAATGAAAGTGTGGTCATGTGCCGTCATCAGTACAATGCCCGGAAAATTCTGACAACTTTCATTAAATGATTGAATACTTTCTAAGTCGAGATGATTAGTAGGTTGATCAAGAATAATAACATTAGGATTTTGTAACATCATGCGACTGACCATGCAACGAACTTTCTCACCACCACTTAACACCGTTGTTTTCTTCATAATTTCATCACCACTAAAAAGCATTTTTCCTAAGAAACCTCTTAAAAAGGGTTCGTCAACATCCTTAATATGCGGTGGGACATACTGTCTTAGCCAATCTATCAAGCTCAAGCCCTCATTAAAAAAAATCGAATTTTCAATGGGTAAATAAGATTTTTGAATCGTGCTTCCCCATTCAAACTTTCCGCTATTGGCTTTCAGCTGGTTATTAATGATTTCAAAAAAAGAACTGATGGCTAAAGGGTCTTTACTCAGAAAAGCAATTTTATCACCTTTGTTAACACTAAAATTTATTTTGTCGAACAAAATACGCCCCTCAATGGCAAAAGATAAATTTTCAACATTGAGAATTTGATTACCGACCTCGCGCAACGGCTGAAAAATAATACCGGGGTATTTTCTATTGGAGGGTTCTATTTCCTCAATTGTTAATTTTTCAAGTGCTTTTTTTCTACTTGTGGCTTGTTTACTTTTAGACGCATTCGCCGAGAATCGTGCAATAAAATCTATTAATGCTTGTCTTTTATCCTCTATTTTTTTATTCTTATCGCTCATTTGTCTGGCCATCAACTGCGATGATTCGTACCAAAAAGTATAGTTCCCTGTAAATATTTTTATTTTTTGACGATCCACATCGGCTACATGGGTACAAACGGCGTCTAAAAAGTGTCGATCATGACTTACTACCAATACGATATTTTCATAGTCAGCTAAAAAATTTTCGAGCCAACTAATTGTCGCAATATCTAATCCATTCGTAGGCTCATCTAAAAGTAAAATATCCGGATTTCCAAAAATTGCTTGTGCTAAAAGCACGCGCACTTTTAAATTGGCGGGTATTTCCTTCATCAGTCCTTCATGAAAATTAGTAGGCACCCCTAATTGATTCAGTAACTCACCGGCATCGCTTTCTGCTGTATATCCGCCCATCTCACCAAACTCAGACTCAAGTTCACCCACTTTAATACCGTCTGCTTCCGTGAAATCTTCTTTTTGATAGATTAAATTTTTTTCCTGCATTACTTGCCATAGGCGTTTGTGCCCCATTAACACCGTTTGTAAAACGGGGGATTCATCAAATTCAAAATGATTTTGTTTGAGTACAGCTAAGCGCTCACCGGGTGTAATTTCTACGGCACCTTTGTTTGGTTCAATTTCACCGCTCAAAATCTTTAAAAATGTACTTTTGCCGGCACCGTTGGCACCAATAATTCCATAACAATTACCTTTGGCGAAGTTAATATTTACCTCATCAAACAATACCCTTTTACCATACGCCAGCGTTACATTTTTAACACTTATCATGTTGTTTTTATAGCAAAGGTAAGAATTAATGCTTAATTTTTCTTAAATGTTCGATTGGTATTTTAAAAGCTGGGGGGGGATAATGTTATAACTTTAGTTTACTCTAGATAAAAAAACAATTGAGCTTCTCACAGTTCATAATACTGATAGTAATTTTTCTGCTGGCCATATTAATAGTACGATTGTCAATAGAAGCTAATTCAAGGGTTGTGATGTCCTCGGAGGAGAAGTCAGAAAGTAAATGGGCATGTATTTCTAACTCGTCAGGATTAAAAAAGTATTTATAAAAATTGCTATCTAAATGACCTACAATTCCCAGAAGTAGTAAAATTGAGTCTTTGACTTTATTGCGAACTCCTTTATTTTTAACAAATTACTGTTCGATAAATTCAACATCAGTTTTGCCTGTACAATTTCTTTTCATCTCTATAAAATGAATGGCACATATTTGCTTATCGTTTTTAGTAATATTTTTTAAGATGATCAAATCGCAAGATTTTATGGCTCTATGAGAAAAGAGTGGGTAACTTAGCTCACTTTCATATTGATTACCATTGAGCGTATAGC
>JASGCP010000173.1 GCA_030053995.1 Phycisphaerales bacterium | reverse complement strand
CATTTTTCTTTCTTTTGTCTTGATACAAAAGAAAGAAACAAAGAAAAAATCAAGTCTGATGTCAAGCATGAAGTAGATAGATGAGTCCCATTTTCGATAAGCACTGCGTTCGTCTTTTTTTTTGCAACACCACTCCACTGAGGGCATTTCAGCTATATATTCAACGGTAATCAATATGAAATTGAGATAAGTTGCCCACTCATTTCATCATAGGGACTTTTATTTTTATAGCACGGCATTCAGTATCGGCAATCCCTTATTAATTATTTGGATAGCATAATCAATTTCATCTTTATTAATGCACAGAGGCGGTGCTATAAATAGATGAGCATACAGGGAACCGATGAGCAAACCTTCCTGTACCATTAGTTTATTAAATTTTGCTAAGGCAACAGTTTGATCGGTTTGTTTCGTATCGTAGCGATCAACGAATGGTTCTTTAGTCTGCTTATTTTTAACTAAGTCGATAACCATGCTAAGTCCTAGTCCTCTTACATCACCGATACACGGATTGTTATTCTTTAGTTTAAGGAGCTCTTGTCTGAGGTACTGCCCCATTTTTTCAGCATTTTCTATAAGTTTATCATCCTCATAAATTTTAATAACTTCCAGAGCTGCTGCACAAGCCACCGGATGATTGGAGTATGTTAATCCTTGCCAAAACACCTGATTATCATAGAAACGGGCAATAGACTCACGAAGCACAACACCCCCCAGTGGTATATAGCCCGATGATAATCCTTTTGCTATTGCCATTATATCAGGGACTACGCCTTCATGATCAACACCAAACCATTTACCCGTGCGTCCAAATCCGCTATAAACCTCATCAGCGATCATGAGAATATTATATTTATCACAGAGTTTTCTAATAGTTTTCAGATAGTTGGGGGGATAGGTTATTTGTCCAGAAGGTGCACTACTAGAACCTTCTACTAAAATTGCAGCAATCGTATTGGGATTTTCAAACTTAATAATTCGTTCAAGATGCCCAAGGCATTCGTACTGGCAGGAGCCGAGTTCTTTTCCAAAAGGACAACGGTAGCAAAAGGGATCTTCAAAATGAACAACATTCGGTATCTGCTGTGCATCGTGGGCAGTCTTTCTGCTATCACCCCCAACGGTCATTGCACCATAAGTAGCACCATGGTAGGCGGTATAACGACTAAGAATTTTATGCTTTTTAGTGTAATGTCGTGCTATTTTAATTGAATTTTCTATAGCCGTAGCACCGCAAACAGTAAAAAAAACCTTTTGTAAGTCGCCGGGTGTTATGGATGCGATTTTTTTACCGAGTGCTCCAACGACTTCGGTAGTAGCATAGAAATTATTAACATGAGCTAGTTTCTGCATTTGTTTAACAACGGCTTCTGTTACGCGTTGATCACCGTGTCCAATATTCATATTACCAAAAACAGCGGTAAAATCTAAGTATTTTTTGCCTTCATAATCATATACAAATACCCCTTTACCTTTTTCGATAGCGAGCATATCAACTAACGATTGATTACGAAAACTTAAAAAAGTATAGGCTTTGCCGGTAGCAATTATTTCTTCTTGGGTTGTAGGCTTCATATTTTTTATTGATAAATAAGGTAATTAATATTGTTTAGATGGTTCATTAACATTATGAAATTAAAGCATCTAAAGTCGTTTGTAGTTTTTTAAATTGAAATGATTGTAATAATCTTTCAAAATTATTGTTGATTTCTTTATTACAGAGATTGCCGATAGAGCCGATGTGGGTATGATGAATTTGATCTTTAAAATTAAAACTTCCGTCATTAACTTCTTTCCCTACAATTTGATAAGCTGTTCTAAAAGGCGTACCCTGTAAAACCAATTGATTAACCTTTTCAACAGTAAACAAATATTGATATTTCGGATCATCTAAAATATTCTTCTTAACCGTAATTTTATCAAGCATAAAAACGCTGATTTCTAAACAGGTGTTTATGGTATCGATAGCGGGGAATAAAGAAGATTTTAATAATTGTAAATCTCTTTGGTAGCCCGATGGTAAATTGCTGGTGAGAAGGCTTATTTCATTAGGAAGTCCTTTTATGCGATTACAATGTGCCCGAATGAGTTCAAAAACATCAGGATTTTTTTTATGAGGCATGATGCTACTACCGGTGGTAAGTTCTTCTGGGAAGCTAATAAAATTAAAATTTTGATTTAAGAACAAGCACACATCCATACTCATTTTTGATAGGGTATCAGCAATATTTGATAATGCTTGTGCGACTGCTTTTTCAGTTTTACCGCGGCTCATTTGGGCGTAAACAACATTATAGTTTAGGTCTGCAAATCCTAATAATTCGGTTGTGTATTGTCGATTTAAGGGAAATGAACTACCATAGCCGGCGGCAGAACCCAGCGGATTTTTATTGACCAGATCGAAGGCTGCTTTAACGGCAATCATATCGTCAACAAGACTTTCGGCATAAGCACCAAACCACAGTCCAAACGATGAGGGCATAGCTAACTGTAAATGGGTATAGCCCGGCAGTAAGTCGTTTTTATAAGTATCACTCAGTTTTTGCAATACCTGAAACAAGGTAGCCATTGATTGCGTGACGGTTTCAATTTCATGTCTTAGAAAAAGTTTAATATCAACTAATACTTGATCATTTCTACTTCTTCCTGCATGAATTTTCTTACCTAATTCGCCTAATTTTTTTGTTAAGATTAATTCTACTTGTGAATGAATATCTTCAACACCGGGTTCAATTAAAAACTGTTGAGCCAGAATTTGATTATAAATAATTTTCAATTCTTTATGCAGGAGCAACAATTCTGAATCACTAATAATTTTAATTTGATTGAGCATTTTTGTATGTGCCATGCTTCCGAGTACATCATATGCGGCCATTTTTAAATCAAATACCGTATCATTGCCAACGGTGAATTGTTCTATTATTGGTAAGGAATCTTTATCTTTTTGCCAAATCTTCATGAGCTATAAAATATAAGGGACTTAATAATAACACGAAGGGTTTAATCAACACCAGTAAACAATTTAGTACCATTTCTTTTTTCAAGATACCATTGTGTTGGGATATGTTTGAGTTGTAATGCCTTACCCACCCATTGTTGTTTTCCGGCTATTTTATGAAGCAAGGTTGTTTTCTTTTTATTTGGCATAAAAATCTCTACTTGTGCTGAGTCATCAGAGAAAACAGCAAAAGCAGACAAAACGGCTCGATCATTTTTTGTAACGGGGTTAAAGCGTTGTCCAGATTCCCAAAGACGAATACAGGTTTTTCTTAATGATGACCAGCAATAACCGGCGGTTGTATAGCATCCATGTTTATCTTTTGACTGCCCTATTAAATGTGTCTTAGGCATCGCCATCATTGTGTCCTTTTCTTGTGAGAACAAAAAAGGGGGGAACAGTAAGATGATAAAAATAAGGGTAATAAAATGCTTCATTCTTTTTTTGCTAAGTTAAGAATTAACTGCCAATTACTTTTAATTATTAGATAAAAAACAGTAGGTTCTATGACGAAAAGGCTGGGTAAAATGTTAGAAGTTTGATGACTTTAAAAATGATAATTTGGTATTTTATA
>JASGCP010000172.1 GCA_030053995.1 Phycisphaerales bacterium | reverse complement strand
TCGCCTCTGCCCATTTTCGATAGCCACTTCGTTCGCCTTGTTTTGCAACGCCCTTTCTTTGAGGGTATTGTGGCGATATGCTCAATCGTAATCAATATGAAATTAAAGGAAGTTATCCACCCTTTTCGTCATAGAACCATAAAATATCTATGTTATTTTGCTTCGATTGTATCGGGTAAAATAACAATAGCCTCCAGATTTATTTAGATGCTATTGTTAAAAGTTGACCATCCTTATTCAAATAATTTGTACAATCTGTGATTTAGCTAAAAGAAACAAAAAAACCTTAGAAAATACCCAATTATTGTTTTAAAAGCCAATAAAATTATAGCGTTGCACCTAATCTTTTCGTCATAGTTGCTTTTTATTTTATCTGTGCTATTGCACACATGGAATATTTTACAAACGGATAACTAGTCTATAACCCGCTTATCTATTATTTATTGGTGCTAAAAATTTATAGACCACAGCCAGGATTCTCACCACAATAACCACCAGGGGTACCTGGGCCACTCGCAGCACAGCTAGCACTTGCTCCAGCGGCATGACCAGCAACTGCACAAAAATCATTGCAGGTACTAAAAATAAGATCGTGACAACCTGCAAAAATTCTATAAGAAATATAATTGCAACCTGCTGGTCCATCATTAAATTGCCCCCAACAACAATAAGATGCATCACATTCATTATTTCCCAATTTTGCACCTCCTGTTGTTAACATTTTAACATCTGTTCTTTTTAATGTCTCTCCTAAACTCAAAAACTTTTTCATGTTTTTTTTTATTTTAACTTGTTTTGTATTTAATAATTTTGCAAAGCTATTATTTTTTTGACAAATCCATTTTTTTTTTTAATTCGGGGCAAAAATGTCAATTTTAGAAAAGTAAAACTGTCATGGGATTGACCAGCGTGGTGCTCAATGCCACATCCGCCTACACGGCAATAACCAATGTTTTTAGCAAATCTTAGCTAAATCTTTTTAGAGATCGATAATTACCAATTTTAATCTTATCTTTGCGGGTAGTCAGTTTTATAAAAGGTTATGAGTACAAAGAGGCAATATGAGATTGTTGTACCGAATTTGAAAGAAGGGCTACATCATTTTGAATATGTAGTTGACAATTCTTTTTTTGAAGGTTATAATGAAAGAGGGTTTATTTCGTGTTGTGCTACCGTAAAAATGCAATTAAATAAACAAGTGGATATTCTCCAGCTACACTTTGATATAGACGGTCAAATACGATTAAATTGTGATCGATGCGGTAATGAGATAGATAAAGTGTTGTGGGATGAGTATAAATTATTGGTTAAATTGGTGCATGGGGCAATGGAGCTTAACGAAACAGAACAGGATATAGATATTTATTACTTAGATAAGAAAAATCCGATTTTAGATGTGGCAACATGGATTTACGAATTTGTAATTTTAAGTATTCCTAACAGTCGAATTTGTGGTCAAAATGAATTGGGGGCATCGTTGTGTAATCCTACTGTTTTAGCTACTTTAGAAAAAATATGCATTAATAATAAATAATAAGGTTTTAAAAATTTATAACCGTTTAGTTTAACATAAAAATATAATAATTTTCAACAATCGTAAAAACATGTATTATGCCAAATCCCAAACGCCGACACTCGCAACAGCGATCTGCTAAAAGAAGAACACATTACAAAGCTGAGAAATTAACCCTTAGTAAAGATAGTACTACTGAAGAAATTCATAAAAGACATCGTGCTCATGTTAGTGATGGTAAATTATATTACAAAGGAAAATTAGTCATGGAAAAAGCACCGTTAAAAGCGTAATCATTATGAAGATAGCAATTGATTTAATGGGTGGCGACTTAGCACCAGAAATGGCCGTTAAGGGCATCGCCTTATATTTTTCTAAGGCACCTCAAAAAGATGTATCAATTATAGGCATCGGCAACGAGGGGGTTATTCGTCCCTTGTTGGAACGATATAATATTAAAGATAAAATAGCCCTTGTACATACCGATGAAGTCATTGGCTATAACGAGCACCCTACCAAGGCTTTTAAAGAGAAACCTAAAAATTCAATTTCAGTAGGATTTCATTTGCTTGCCGAAGGAAAAGCGTCTGCTTTTGTTAGTGCAGGGAATACGGGTGCTATGTTGGTGGGGGCAATGTTTAGCATTAAAAGTATCGAAGGTATTTTAAGACCGGCCATTGCTACTGTTTGCCCTAAGAAAGATGGTAGCACGGGTATTATATTGGATGTTGGTTTAAATGTTGATTGTAAACCTGAATACTTAAATCAATTTGCAATACTTGGTACCGCCTACGCTCAAACAATACTCGATATTGCTAACCCAGTTGTGGGCTTACTCAATGTGGGCGAAGAAGAAGGGAAAGGGGATAAATTAACTAAAGAAGCTTATTCCTTGCTAAAAGAAAATAAACATATCAATTTTTTAGGAAATATAGAAGGACGGGATTTATTTGTTAAGAAAGCAGATGTTATTGTATGCGATGGGTTTATTGGAAATGTTGTTTTAAAAATGGGCGAACATATTTACGATATTTTTGCCGATACAAACATATCAGAAAATAGTTTTTTCAAACGATTCCAATACCAAAATTATGGTGCTATGCCCATTCTAGGTGTCCAAAAGCCGGTTTTAATTGGTCATGGTATTAGTAATGACATTGCATTCATGAACATGGTTATCACTGCACAAAAAGTAGTGGAATCAAATTTATGTACTAAAATCAATGATCTTTTTGCCAAAAAATAATTGGTAACATGCGTGTATTTGTTTACTGCCTCTTTATTAAAACTAATATTTATTTTTCATGAAAATTCATAATGAGGGTTCCGTAACCATATCTATAGCATTAGTATCAGTTATTATCATTTGCTTTTTCACCTTCTTAATCTGTCCACTATTACACATTTGGATACAATGGGTAGTGTTAGCATGTAGTTTCGTCTTCTTAGTATTTATTATTTCATTTTTCAGAATACCGAATAAAGATATTATTAAGAATAATAATTATATTTTGGCACCAGCTGACGGCAGAATTGTTGTCATTGAAAAAATAGAAAACGAACACATGAAAGGTACCTGTAAGCAAATTAGTATTTTCATGTCGCCGTTAAATGTTCACAATAATCTTGCACCTATTGAAGGCGAAGTAACTTATACGCAATACTTTCCGGGTAAGTTCTTAGTTGCTAGTCTCCCAAAAAGTTCTACTGACAATGAGCACTGGACAACGGTGTTTAAGTCTCCTAAAGGCACAGTTGTTTGTAAACAAATAGCCGGTTTTTTAGCACGGCGCATTTGTAATTACCTTCATACCAATGAGCTCGTACACCAAGGTTCTGAATTTGGCTTTATTAAATTTGGGAGTCGGGTAGATGTTTTAATTCCAGAAGTAGCTGTAGTTAAAATACAAATGAACCAAAAAGTTACTGGTGGTATGACGGTTCTCGCTACTTGGTAATGCCTATTAAACACCTTGAGCACGATGATATGAATTGTGGATAGCCTAAGATTATACACTCCTGAGGATTTCAAAAAAATAGGCTCTATGACGAAAAGGGTGGGTAAAATGTTAGAAGTTTGATGACT
>JASGCP010000044.1 GCA_030053995.1 Phycisphaerales bacterium | reverse complement strand
CAACTTTTTAGCTCTAATTTATGGGTATATTGAGGCACTCTTTTTTTACTTTAAATTTACATTTTACAGGCTTACGCCTCACAAAATAAACTTGACCCGTTTAAAATGATTTAGCTGACAGAAATGTACATATATATTGTATATATTTGCAAGAGATAAATATCATTTTAACTAAAAAATATATTGAAATGCATGGACATTTTAGATTAAAGTTGATATTATTATTATTTCTTTTTACAGCATGTAAAAAGGTAAATAATAATAATAACAGTAATAACAATCTACCTATTAATAATTTTACAGTTACAGCTTTAATAGATGGTAGTAAAACAAAAGGGTCCGTACTTATTGATAAAGATACACCGCTTATTGTTCTAACTATTGTAGGAACAATACCGAGTGCTACTTATACGCTCACAGCCAATGACACCGTTTATATTAACGATATGCTGGTGCCTGCTGGTTCTAATATCATAGCTAATGGAAAATCTGGCATGTACGACATTTTATATACTTCTAATGTTGTTAATTCGATGAAAGTATTGTCTTTTACGGTTAAAGATAACTTTGGTACCACTAAAAATGTCAATGATACCTTTAATGTAAGGGATAATTTTATGGCTGATCTATATCCTACTACCCCTGCTATTAATATTGGCATGCTTGATACCATCATCGTTAATATAAGAGCCATTGAATCAGGAGGCTCATATACCTTTCAATTAAATAATTCGGTTGATACGCTATATTATCAAAATAGGGCAATAGTTAATGGTGGCATTGTTACTTTAAGTAAGATTGATGATGCCGTTACTACTGCTCATGGTGCTTTTGATACTTTAACATATACAGCTTTTTCAGTAACCCCGGGTAATATTGGTATTAACTACACCATTGATAATACGGTTACTTCAGGTATGCCTCAAACCGGTGTGGTGAATATTAATCTTGTTAGCAATAATTTTACGGCTACTATTCAACCAAAAACAGATTCTTTTCTTATCAATAATAATGATACAGTTACAATTTCTATAGCGAATATCGTTAACCCAAATGCTACCTATTCTTTACAAATAGACAGTGCATTTATCTATAAAGGTGTGTCTTACTCAGGTGGTAGTAGGGTCATCTTACAAAACTTAAAAGGTAAGGCGGGATTAGATAGTATTGTTTTTCAAGGAAAATTTGTAGGGGCTTTTAATCCTACTTTGACTATTAAAAATTCATTGCTTGATTCTAATGTAACAGTACAATCAAGGCAATTATTCCTATCGGTGTTGTCCCGTCCTTATTACTTTTTAGTAGGAACCGGTGCTGCACCGGGTGTGAGCGAATATACGATTTCAACTGATGGAAGCACTTGGAGTACACCACAGACTTTTAATGCAAGTTTATCAAGTGCGGTTAATGCCGTCGCATTTTCTACTGCTTTCAATGTTGTTGCGGTTACAAATAATGGAAGTTTTATGAGATCAAGAGATGGTGGCTTAACTTGGTCCAATCCTGCCCTTATCGGTGCGAACATAGCCAACGCGACATTGGTGAAATTTAGTACGGCAACGAATGGTGTGGTGGTTGGGGCTAACGGATATTATGCGTACACAAGGGATAGCGGATCTACTTGGAGCACCCCTGTTCAAATTTCCGGATTTTCTCCTTCTGATATGGCATTTTCTTCTGCTACAACGGGTGTTATCGTAGGGGATTATGGGCTTTATTCTTATACAAGTGATGGTGGTGCCACTTGGAGTGCTGTAAAATTAGGACCAGTCACTAATTATATTTCTAGCGTTGTTTTTGCACCAGCTAAAACAAGTACTGGGAAATTTTATGGGGCAATGACTTTTGCATCTTCCTATATAGCGTATTCACTAGACTCCGGTCGAACTTGGTCATCTGTGGAGGCTCCTTTATCAGATGATGTGAGTGCGGCTGGGTATTCTTCACCAACTAATTTGTCTTTTATTGCTACATATCTTGACAATGCCTACTATTTAATTTTTACATCTACAGATGGCGGTATGTCTGTAAGCCATGGGAACGGTCTTCAACTGGGAGCATTGAGTGGACCTTTTCGTTCTCTTAACTTTTTGTCTAAAACAACAGCAGAATCATCTAATAATGGCTTATTACTTCATCCTTATAGTAGTCAGTATGCCATTACTTCCGATGGTGGTGCCAGCTATTCTATTGCTACTAGTCCGCTTAGTATCAATACATGGCTTACCGTTAATAAAAATATAGTTTGGCAATAGTATAAAATAGTCCGTTTTTTAAAATAATTGCGATTGATAGATTGTGTGCCATAGCAATGATCTTAATACAGTAAGCCATGGTGCTGATTTTTTTAAATGGAAAAGAAACTAAAATGCTCATCAGATAAAAGCATTTTTTGCAAGCTCGATGAATCTTAAAGTGGGTAACTTTGCAAGAGAAGTAAGGATATGATAACAATTCAAAAACAAAACATTAATTTTGTGTGCTTAATGAATTTGTTTTTATGAAAAAAGTTGACGGTTCTAAAAAAAAGCGCGTCAGGCTATTTCATCATTGGTATTAAATAGATAAGATTGTTTCTATGCCTGTGGCACTTACTAAAAAAATTATTTTTTTATCTGATTTTCATTTAGGAGCTCCTGATGAAGATAAAAGTCGTATTCGCGAATTAAAGATTGTTGATTTTTTGAAGTCCGTTAGTACCGATGTCAGTGAGCTATTTATTGTTGGTGATATGTTTGATTTTTGGTTTGAGTATAAGCATGTTGTGCCTAAAGGATTTGTGCGTTTGTTCGGGATGCTTGCACAACTAAGTGATCGTGGTATTAAGATTCATTTGTTCACAGGGAATCATGATATGTGGATGAAGGATTATTTTCAGAAGGAAATAGGAGCATCTTTGTATAAAAAACCAGAGCTGTTTGTTCGATTTGGTAAAAAACTATGGATTGGTCATGGTGATGGTTTAGGTCCCAGTGATTACGGTTATAAATTTTTAAAGAAAATATTTCAGAATCCTGTCTGCCAGTTTGCATTTGGGATATTACCACCTTATCTTGCTATTTCCTTTGCAAATTATTGTAGTCGTAAAAGTAGAGAGCAGGCAGAGCAGGTAGCCGTCAATTTTTTAGGTGCTGAAAAAGAGTGGCTTATTCGGTATTGTTATGAGTTTTTAAAACAAGAGTCTATTGATTATTTTATTTTTGGACATCGTCATTTACCAATAGATTTTCAATTGACGCCCACTTCTCGATATATTAATTTGGGCGATTGGATTACCAATTTTTCTTATGCTACACTTGACGCGGACAATATGCAATTATTGAATTATATACCCTCATTAAAATAATTTATGTCTCAAGATTTATCGCCGATTGTTATTAAGGGTGCACGCATGCATAACCTTAAAAATGTTTCAGTTAGTATCCCGAAAAATAAGTTGGTTGTAGTAACCGGTGTGAGCGGTAGTGGTAAATCGTCGTTAGTGATTGATACGCTTTTTGCAGAAGGGCAAAGACGCTATGTAGAAAGCCTGAGTTCTTACGCCCGTCAATTTATGGATCGCATTCCTAAACCGGAAGTTGATCAAATTTTGGGTATTTGTCCGGCTATCGCTATCGAACAAAAAGTAAGTACTAATTCAACGAGCAGTACCGTTGGTACTTTAACAGAAATATATGATTATTTTCGTTTGCTGTATTCTCGTATTGGTAAAATATATTCGCCAGTCAGTGGTAAATTGGTTGAGAAGGATGATGTGCAAACAGTATTGAAATTTGTTCAATCCTTGCCGTTGCAAACGAATGTTGTTATTGTGGCCCCGCTTAAAAAATTAGAAGTTGTTGATCTCTCTTCTATAAAATTAAATAAAAAAAATAAGGTGGCTAAGAAAGAACAAGTCAAACCTACTTTTAAAGCCTTATTAGAACGCCTGTTGCAAAAAGGTTTTACTAAACTATATCTGGTTAAAGATAAGCAGCGGACATTTAAAAATATTGAGGATTTATTGACTTCTTCAGAAAATGAGTTAGATAGTTTAATGAGTAAAGAACATAATAGTTTTTTAGTTGTTGATAGGCTTGTAACGGATGTATGGAGCAAAGATGAGGAAACGCGATTGACGGATTCTATTGCCCTTGCTTTTTATGAAGGGGAGGGCTATTTATCTATTGATGTTAATGGAAACGACCTCCATTCTTTTTCTGAACAGTTGGTGTTAGATGATATTGTTTTTCAAGCACCAGAGCCTAATTTATTTTCTTTTAATAATCCCATTGGGGTATGTACTAAATGTGCCGGTAGGGGCATTGCTTATGGTATTGTACACAAAAAAGCATTACCCGATAAGCATTTATCTTTTAATCAAGGTGCGGTGGCTATCTGGAAAAAGAAAGAAATGAATTCGTATCGTGAAATGTTTGAAAAGTATGCTCGTGAAACAGGTAGGTTTCCGCTCGATACGCCTATTGAACAGTTATCTTCTGAAGAATATAATTTTTTATGGGAAGCCCCTAACGGAATTTATAGCTGTGTTGATCAGATTGAGAAGAACTATAATTATACCCTCAGTTCGTCACTGAATAGTTTTCGTAATGAGACAACTTGTAGATATTGCAGAGGATCACGGTTGAATAAAATAGCCTTATACATTAAGGTACAAGGTGTTTCTATTGATGAAGTGGTTAATAAAAATATTAAAGATTTAAAATTGTGGTTGAATCAATTGTCT
This sequence comes from Phycisphaerales bacterium, assembly GCA_030053995.1. Taxonomy (GTDB): domain Bacteria; phylum Bacteroidota; class Bacteroidia; order Chitinophagales; family Chitinophagaceae; genus JASGCP01. The sequence continues at coordinate 10,824 of JASGCP010000044.1, read as the reverse complement.
TTGTCGGCATTTGATAAACAGGTTGCTAAACGGATATTGATTGAAATAAATACCCGTGTTGATAAATTGATTAAAATGGGACTGGGTTATCTCTCGTTGAATAGGCAAGCGAATACGCTTAGCGGTGGTGAAACGCAACGCATTCAATTAACGAAATCATTGGGCTCTAATCTTTGTAATTCTTTATATATTCTGGATGAACCATCGGTTGGCTTGCACGCTCGGGATACAATGAATTTGATAGAAGTGCTTAAAGAATTGCGCGATTTGGGTAATACCGTAGTGGTGGTAGAACATGATAGTTTACTGATGCAAGAAGCAGATTTTATTATTGATATGGGTCCTTATGCGGCACACTTAGGCGGTGAAGTTGTGGCTACCGGTACTTTTAACGACTTAATAACCAATGCTAAAAGCCTTACGGCTCGTTATTTACGCCATGAGTTGACCGTTGCGGAACCGCGTATTCCAAGAGTTGCTAAGCATTGTGTAGGTTTATCTAATGCTACTTTAAATAATCTTAAGAATGTTTCGGTTGATATACCCCTCGGTGTATTTTGTGTTGTAACCGGTGTGAGCGGTAGTGGTAAGTCCTCTTTAATTAAAGATTTATTTGTTCCCTTATGTGCTAAGCATTATGAAAATAATATGATATCAGTATATGAAGGTTTGAAAGTAGCTAAAAAACACGGGGCTTTAAATGGTGATTTGTCTTACTATAAAACAATTGAGCTGATTGATCAAAATTCTATTGGGCGCTCGTCAAGAAGTAATCCGGCAACTTATATCGGTGCTTTTGATTATATCCGGTCCCTTTTTGCTAAACTGCCTTTGTCGAAACAAAGGAAATATTTTGAATTTCATTTTTCTTTTAATTCTTACGGTGGCGGACGCTGTGAAGCCTGCGAGGGTGAGGGCACTAAGCGTATTGAAATGCAGTTTTTGGCTGATATTATCGTGGTTTGTGATGTCTGCCAGGGTAAACGATTTCAAAAACATATTTTAGAAGTTACTTACAAGGATAAAAATATTTATGATGTCTTAAATGAGAGTGTTGATGACGCTTTAAAACTTTTTAGTGACGATAAAAATATTGTGGATAGATTGCAATCCTTGCACGATGTTGGTTTGGGGTATATTAAATTAGGACAAAGTGTAAGTACCTTATCGGGCGGCGAAGCACAAAGGCTGAAGCTGGCTACTTTTTTGTTGCATTCAAAGCAAAATCCAAATCGTAAAACTATCTATGTTTTTGATGAACCTACTACAGGACTGCATTTTTTTGATGTGGGTAAGCTGATTGTTGCTTTTCAAAATTTAGTTGATTTGGGCAATTCATTAATTGTTATTGAGCATAATATCGATGTTATTAAATCGGCTGATTGGGTTATTGAAATGGGTCCAGACGCCGGTGTTGCCGGCGGAACAGTTGTTTTTTCTGGTACCGTCGCCGACTTGAAAAAATGTTCTGATAGCACAACAGCCCCTTTCTTGAAATGAAACTTGTTATCATGACAAGTGGGGGGGGCTTGTTTTTTAACGCTTTATATCAATAAGGCACGGCTCATTTATAAAACTTGTAACTTTAGACTGAATTTAGAGAAATATAATATTATATTGATAACTTTGTACATAATAATTATGTGGTATGGCTATTATTGATGTTCGTTTACCTAAAATGGGGGAGAGTATATTTGAAGCCACCATCATCAAATGGCGTAAAAAAATTGGAGATACAGTAAAGAAAGATGATATACTCGTAGAAATAGCAACCGATAAAGTGGATAGTGATGTTGTTGCACCAGCTACAGGTATTCTTATTGAGTTGCTGTACGAGGAGCAAAGCGTTGCCCAAGTGAATAGTGTTATCGCTAAAATAAAAAATGATGACGCCGTAAAAAATATTGCTACTTCATCTCATGATTCAATCGTTAATAGCTACTTACCCAATACGGTTGAACAAGCAATTAATAAATTACCAAATGCATCCACAAGTATTGTCGATAATAGGCTTAATAAAACAGAAGAATTAAACAAAGGAAACAGTAAGCTCGTGGCTTATTGGGTCGATAATAGGCTTAATAAAACAGAAGAATTAAACCAAAGTAGTATCAACAATAATCAACAATTTTTATCGCCACTTGTTATAAAAATTGCACAAGCAGAACAAATTAGTTTTGAAGAACTTAAAACAATACAAGGTACTGGTTTTAATGGGCGAATTAGTAAAAAAGATATTCTTCAGTATGTTGTAGATAAAAAAAATAATATAATAACTGCCGCACCTGAAAATAAACCTAAACAGGATATCAACACTAAGGTGGATAGTCCACAGCCAGTATCATCTTCTTTTGAACCGAATACTACTTCAGCAAGAAGTCAACAAGAACCAACCGACAATGGTTATAATTATCAAGCTAAAGTTTCAGCTCCTCAGGAAACAACAATAAGTCCTCGTGCTGATGAAATTGATCAAACTAAGAGTTTAATGGAACAAGCACTGCCATCTATACCAGGATTGACCGGTAGATATGAAATTGTAGAAATGGATAGAATGCGCAAACTGATTGCTAAGCACATGGTTGATAGCAAAAGAATTGCACCGCATGTATCTAGTTTTCAGGAAATCGATGTTACTAATATTGTTGGCTGGCGAGAAAAAAATAATCCAATTTTTAAAAGACAAGAGGGATTTTCTTTAACCTTTACGCATATCTTCACCTATCTCATCGTTAGAGTATTAAAAAAATTTCCTTTGATTAATGCATCCGTTGATGGAAGTAATATTATCCTCAAGAAAGATTATCATATTGGCATTGCTACTGAACTACCTAATGGCAATCTTATAGTCCCTGTAATCAAATATGCCGATCAGTATAGCTTGGTAGGATTAGCACAAAAAGCGAATGATATATTACAAGCAGCCAGACAATATCGATTAAAGCCTGATGATATTCAAGGTGGTACTTTTACAATTAGTAATATTGGTAGTTTTGGTTCAACGGCGGGTACACCTATTATTAATCAACCGCAAGTAGCAATTATTGCATTGGGGGCAATAATGAAAAAAGTAGCCGTTGTTGAAAATGCAGGTGTTGACGGCTTTGCTATTCGTAATCAAATGATCGCTACACTCAGTTATGATCATCGCGTTGTGGACGGCGGCACTGGTGGAAGGTTCCTCGCCGCAATATCTAAAGAGTTAGAAGGCTGGCGTGAAAGTGATTTGTAGGTTCTGGACTTTATTTGTCTTCAAATATAGCACCTTCATGTCCATCTTCTATGAGCAGTAAATATTTACCGTTATCCTTTTTTAAAAAAATAGCATTCGCTACTTGCCCATTTAAGAAGCAAGTATTGTTTACAGATACGAGTACCATATCCGCAGGGGTGTTTTTTACAAAAGACCCTGCAAAATCACTGTCATCCGTGATTCATAAAATTGAAAATTGAAAATGGTGAATTGGTTGACCATTAAACATTAATTAAGCCCACCCTTTTTCGTTATAGAGCCCAAAATTTTTAGAAGTCCCTCCTTTAATTATTTGATGGAATATTAGTTAGGTATTGATCCTCGTATATTTTTAGATATTCCCATAATGTCGAATATGAATTTATTTGATAATAATCTTTTTGTAAGATATCGCTACGGTATTCTTTTTTAATAAGGTTATCTAAATTAAACGGATGAATGCGTGCCTTATTGGTAAAGACAAAGTTGGACTCTTCGGGGGATGATAAAATACCAGCACCATATATCTTCGTTTCCCCCCATTCTTTTATGAGTCCAAACTCGATCGTAAACCAATAAAATTTTTGCATTTGTTTCAACACTTCTTCATTATTAATATATCGTTTAGCTATTGTGGCATACGCAAAAACATATTCTGAAAATGCACGGTTCATTAACAAGGGAATGTGCCCAAATACATCATGAAACATATCAGGGCTTTCGGAATAATCGACATGTGTTTTGTTTCTAAGCCATGTATTTGCCGGAAACTTTTTTTGAGACATAAAATTAAAGAAATCATTTGGCTGTATCATACCCTCGAAGACTTCAATAACCCAACCATTTGTCTTGTATAAATATTCGCTTAATTTTTCAAAAACTGGTATTTTTAAGCTGTTGAGCACAGGGCTTAATTGTTTCAAACATTTTAGATACTCCGCTGATGCTTTTCCAACCAAGAGTTTTTCTTGTCTCTCAAATAAATAACGCCACACCTCCTGATCTTCGGCGGTGTATTTATTATATAGTTGTTCCATAAATTAATTAAGGTATTTATTTAATTTTATTTTACACGGATAAAATCAGATATTATAAAAAAAGATTGTTTTACAGTTAATGTTGATTGTTGGATATATGATGAAAAGGGTGGGTAACTTAGCTCAATTTCATATAAGAAGGCTTTAGCCAAAATATTATATTGACAACTGTTGTGTGATTGAATTATAGCATTTAATGCTTGCCACCCAATAGCACAAATAAAAAAAACAATCCACTTATTTCGTTAGAGACCCATTTTTCAATCTTTAGCGTTAAATACTACTTTTCTTAGCATCTCAAAAAATGATTTAGCCGGGGGGATGTAGATTTTTTAAAAAATGTTGAAAAAAAAATAAATTTGCCGGATTGTTAACTAAAAAAAAATAAAAAAGATATGTATTTACATAAACATATTTCAGCAAATAATGTATTGCTCGAAAGTTTTCCATTTCAACGTGAACTTGCTATGGAAGCATACATATTTGAAAACCCAACTGTTTTATCAATGGAAGCTGTCGGGCTTAATGAAGTTAGTATTGAAGAATGTGAAGTAAAAATTTTAGATGGCAGAGCTGATAGAAATTCAGATGGTAGAATTGACATTTTAGCAAAATATGGGCAGGAATATCTTGCGGTTGTTGAATTAAAATTAGACAAATTACAAGAATGTCATTTGGCTCAATTAGAAAGCTATTTGAAACAAAGACAAAAAATTCTTGAAACGAACCCTAAGATTTGGGACTCATCAGTTAGTGATGAGCCTAAATGGATAGGTGTGTTAATTGGTTCTAATATTGATCCCGACTTAATGATAAAAATTCGTAAAGGTTATTATGTCAATGACACTGATATTCCAATTGCGGCATTAACAATAAATAGGTATAAAGGAAAGGATGGTAATGTATATGTTGTAACTGATACTTATTTTTTAGAAAAGTTAAAAAATAGGGATTATACGAAGTATGTTTTCAAAGGAAAAGAATTTGGTAAAAGCAGACTTGTTTTAGCAGTCATCAAAGACTTTGTAGAAAGAAATCCGACAATTAAGTTTGCGGGATTAAAAAATCAATTTCCTGATACACTACAAGGAAGGGAAACTTTTACAACTGAAGTTGAAGCAAGGGAAAAAATCCACCACGAAATTTTATTAATGCTGATGAGCTTATTATATTAGCGGATGCAACAATTGCAGTAAGTAATCAGTGGGGTATTGGAAATATTAATCAATTTATTAAACATTGTCGAGAAGTTCACCGTATCACTATTGATATTAAAAGTTAAAATCGTAGTGTTAGTATCATAGAACTTGCAAGATATATAATTGTAACAAATTCTATCTTAACTTTGTCCTAAACCTGTCCAACAAATTGACCCCAGCGTAGGCATCGGATATATAGAAAGCGAGTGGTAGCGATTAGATTTTATTTACCTGCTTCTTTACAATTTTAGCATCGCTACCACTCGCTTTCTTTGATATATTCGCCTCTGCCCATTTTCGATAGCCACTTCGTTTGCCTTGTTTTGCAACGCCCTTCCTCTGAGGGCAAATGCTATACGCTCAATGGTAATCAATATAAAAGTGAGCTAAGTTACCTACTCTTTTCGTCGTAGTCCCAAAATTGTTTAGCTAAAGCCAATTTTATAATGCAATTTATATCCTTCAGATTTATCTGGGGCAAAAAACTCACCACGTCAATTCACTATAATTTGTTTCATCGACAATAAAACTAGCATCTGATATATCGTGGATAGTTAACGAAGTGGGCATATAAACGATTAGGTCATGCTGTTTGTTTTTTAGTATCTCATAATAGAGTACAAACCCTTTTAATCCTTTAAAATGTTGGTTGTATTCGGGATTACTAAGCGGTGGAGCTAATAAGGGGGTATAGTATAGTTTATAATGATCGCCATTGGTACAGGTTACTTCGGCTTCGTAACAGAGTAAATTTAATATGCTCAAGGTATCTGTAACAGGATATAGGTAGATTGAATCGTGAAGGTTAGTGGGGTAGTATTTGTTATACTGATGGGCTAATAAGATGGATTTATATTTGTTATTATTGAATTGTCGATATACTGTTGTTTCGGTGTCTGATGAAATACTTGTTTGTGTAAAATTAGGACTGTTAAAGTCAAAGCGACATAAATTACCGCTGACTACAATATGTTGACTAAATAAATTCTTGGGTATGGGGTCATGTATCGTGCGACTTAAATTCAATACTCTATGATTATCGCTATAAACAGCATAATTTACCTCATAGTTATTATATCTATTGGATAGAGATTGCAAGGGTAGCAAGAGTATCAATAACAAAGAGTAGGGTATCATTATTACATTAAACACGATACTTGCTTACTTTTTTGTTGTTTTATCCTTTAAGGATTGCACTTTTTTCTGTGCTTCCACCATTTCTTGATACTTCTGTTGCCATTTCGATTGCACCTTAGGTTGCTTTCTTTTTTGTTGGATTGCCAAATGCAGTTTTTCGTGATCGATAATGAAATTTTGCACAACAAACTGAATGCCCAAAGTAACAATATTAGATACGGTATAGTACCAAGTTAAAGCGGCCGGTAATCGATTAAATACGAACAAGAGGATAATGGGGAATATATAAGGCATGTACTTTAAAGATGGGTTATCCTGTTGCGTAGGCGTCATATTAATATTGTACAGAGAAATAAGAAAGCTGGTAGCTACGGCGGTAAGAGTAAAGAGACTTAAATGGTTACCAATTAACCAAACAGATGTTTTCCATGTTACAATTGAATCATAAGAAGCTAAATCTGAACACCACAAGAAGCTCTGTTGTCGCAGTAAAATATTAGAATTAAAAAAGGTATAGAGTGCAAAGAATATAGGTATTTGTAATAAAGCGGGCAAACACCCACCTAATGGGTTGACGCCAGCTTCGCGAAACAGTTTCATTTGTTCCATGGCAAAGGTTTGTTGATCGCTACCATGTTTCTTTTTAAGATCATCGATTTCGGGCTTCATGATTTTCATCTTCGCAGCACTCTTGTAACTACTATAAGTTAAGGGTGCAATAATTAAGCGAATAAATAAGGTTAGCAAAGCAATAACCCATCCAAAATTGAGATGAAAGCCTGCAAACAACAAAAACACCGGCATAATAATATACTTGTTGATGGGTCTTACAAAAGCATATAAATCTCTACCTAAGTTGACTATTTTATCTAAATCAGTTGCCGTATTTTTAAGAATTGAATAGTCGTTTGGTCCCCAATACATCTGCAACGGGATAATTATTTGATTTGCACCATTGAGGGGTATAGAAGCTTTTATATCCACTTTTGCCAAAGAAGTGCTTGTATCACTGCCCACTCTTTGCCAAGTAATATTCCCACCGTTGAAGTTATTTTTATCGATTAATGAATAGTCAAAGAACTGTTGTACAACAGAAACCCATTGAAAAGGTTTTTCAAAATTATGTGTTGTATGTTGCGAGATATAATCAAATTCATTATTCTCATAAAAACAAATATCACTTTGTTGTTTTTCGTACAAAGCATTTTTTTCTAAAGCATGAGTTTCTAAATGCCAATCTAAGTTGATATTAGTACCTGTAAATAAGGTACCGACGCCGTTTACTTTAATGTTCCAATCAATCAAATAAGAATGAGGGTGTACAACAAATTCGTGTATAATTTGATTGCCGTTAGATGCTGATAGGTAAAGGGTAATAATTTGTGAGCCGTCCGCTTCCGTTCTTGTTGGTTGTATTGAAAAAAACATTTCGCTAGTGGATGTACTTGTTTGGGCACCGGTGTTAAAAAAGTAGCCAATATGATTGTCGGGGCTACCGAGTATTACGGGTTGCTGTTGATAATCTTTATACTTTTTTAGTTCTACTGATGAAATACACCCGCCATAATTAGAAAAGTGAACGGTCATCAGATCATTTGATACCGTAACGGATTCTTTTTTACCAAATGCTTGGTTTGAAAATGAACCGGAAGTATTAATTCTAAAAGCACTGTCTAGATGCAAGGAGTCTTGCTTTTTCTTTGCTACGCTTTCACCGCCGGGGTGTTGCAACATGTCAACCATTGCTAAGGAATCTTTTGTTCGTTGTTGGGCTGCTAAATAATCAGTGTAACTGTTATTGTTATACCAGAAATAAGCTATAAAAAGAATAGCTAATAGTACGAATCCAACAATGGTATTTTTGTCACTCTGCATGAGAAGAAAATGTATTTTTAAAAATGCAAAGATACATTAATTAATGTTTAATTGTTAATGTTTAATGATTGTCAACTCATTGTACCTTAAAACGATATTTTTAATTTTTCTTTATTGGTTTTTTTAAACTACAATTTGATATTTTATAATATCCTTTTTCTTTCTTTTGTCTTTATACAAAAGAAAGAAACAAAGAAAAAATCAAGCCTGTAGAGTAAGGGCTACAAAACTACGGCTCACTTCGTTATCGAAAATGAATGGCATCGGATATATAGAAAGCGATTGGTAGCGATTAGATATGACTTGCTTCCACCTTTACGATTATTGCATCGATACCACTCGCTTTATTTGTGATATATTCGCCGCTGCCCATTCTCGATAGCCACTTCGTTCGCCTTGTTTTGCAACGCCCTTCCTCTGAGGACATTTTGCCTATATCCTCAACGGTAATCAATATAAAATGTAACTAACTTACCCACTCATTTCGTCATAGAGCCTTTATTATAGAGCCAAATAAGTTTTTTATTGCTTACAGGGTATTATTCATGGGTGGTATATTACGATTGACGGATAGGGGGGAGTGTGATTAACAAATAAAATACTATGTTTGTTAGTAAAATACAGTCGTGTTTTGCCAACCATTTAATAGAAATTAGTAATCAACAGTCATTTTTTTATGAATAATGTTAGCATATCCCTAACCCTGCAACAGATTAAGGAAAAAGTTAAAAATCATCCTATTCAAAAAGTTAAAATTGCCGTAGTAGATATCGATGGCATTTTGCGGGGTAAATATCTTAGTACTGATAAATTTCTAAGTGTATTAGATCATGATATGGGATTTTGTGATGTTGTGTGGGGGTGGGATTGTCAAGATAAAGTCTATATGAATGCACCGGTTAGTGGGGTTCATTTAGGATATCCCGATGCCCCGATGGTTATTGATCTTAGTACCATGCGTGAAATTCCTTGGGAGAATAATACGCTCTTTTTTTTAGGAAAATTTGTAACTAAAGAAGGACAGCCAGCACCGTTTTGCCCCCGGCAATTACTCGCCAAATTACAAGATCAGGCATTGGGATTAGGTTTTGTACCTTATTGTGCACAAGAATTTGAATGGTTTAATTTTAAAGAAACGCCTAAGTCAGCTTCAGATAAAGATTATAGAAAATTAGAGCCGATTAGTCCTGGTATGTTTGGATATTCAATTCTGCGTACATCTTTGTTACAAAGTTTTTTTGAAGACTTATACCGGTATCTTCATGCTTTTAATATTCCAGTTGAAGGGTTACATACAGAAACAGGACCGGGTGTTTTAGAAGTTGCAATTGCTTATAGTCAATTAATGGAAGCTGCGGATAGAGCGGTATTATTTAAAACTGCTACTAAAGAGATTGCTTATAAACATGGTATCATGGCAACTTTTATGGCAAAAATTAGCCCTAATTTACCAGGATGTGGTGGGCATATTCACCAAAGTTTATGGTCTGCCGATAAACAGGTTAATTTATTTCATGATGCAACCGACAAAAATGGCATGAGCCAATTGATGAAGCATTATATAGCAGGGCAGCTTCATTGTTTGCCACATTTATTACCTATGTTAGCCCCAACGATTAATAGTTATAAAAGATTAGTTGTAGGATCATGGGCACCTGTTAATCTTACTTGGGGTGTTGATAACCGCACTGTTTCGTTGCGTTCGTTACCAACAGGAAAAAAATCAGCACGTTTAGAAACAAGGATTGTAGGTGCCGATGTTAATCCTTATTTAGCCATGGCAGCTTGTTTAGGGGCAGGACTTTATGGCATTCAAAATAAATTACCGTTACAACCTGAAACAAAAGGGAATGGTTACGAAGAGAAAAAATACGGTGTGTTATTGGCTAATTTGGCAGAGGCAACGAATGTGATGAAAAATTCTAATATTGCACGATCGATATTAGGAGAAGCATTTGTGGAGCAATTTTGTTTTACGAGATTATGGGAGTGTAAGCAATTTGACATGGCGGTTACGGACTGGGAATATCAGCGATATTTTGAGATTATTTAGGCTCTATGATGAAAAGGGTGGGTTTAATAATGGATAATCAATTCGCCATTTTCAACTTTCAATTTTCAATTTTCTGAATCACAGATTACACAGATTTTACCAATTGCATCCAGATTTATGGCTCTATGACGAAATGAGTGGGTAAAATTTTAGAAGTTTGATGATTTTAAAAATAATAATTTGGTATTTTATAATGTCCTTTTTCTTTCTTTTGTCTTGATACAAAAGAAAGAAATAAAGAAAAAATCAAGCCTGCAGAGTAAGGGCTGCAAAACTACGGCTCACTTCGTT